>JAPPDN010000612.1 GCA_028824575.1 Candidatus Poribacteria bacterium
TGGAAACAGAGGAGCGGTATTCTTAGATTGAAACCATCTGCCAGCATACATTGCAACGCAACTATACAAGAAACATTCCCGCGGGCAACATTGCACCTACTCCACCGATACCCTTTTATACCTTGCATTTTGCCTTATTGTGTATCTCAACGGCAATATCTCATGCACTCGGTTTGGGTATCATACCAGTTTAACCGGCTTTGTAGAAAATCCGGTCTTCGTGCCTTAGTCTCCGTATGCTGCTTTATTAAAAGGGTATTTTTGGAGAACTCGGTGAATGCGGTTTCAGCCGTGCACCGAAAATGATAGAAACCAACATTAGTAAATTATTCTACAGAATCAGCCCCGATTCCATCTTAACCTTTTCTGCGTATCCTGCTTTTTGCGAAGACATCTTGACATATCGCATATTTGAGTGGGAACTAAGAATTCGCTTAGGTTGTTAGATGAACACCACGGTGAAATGATTACCTTGGAACCGGGCACAACGAGGAGTATTAGAAACTATGGAGAGCTTGGACATTGGCAAGCTCCAAGAAATGGAGTTCTCGGAACTCAAAGATTTTGCGCGGACTCTCGGAGTAGACGAATACACCGGGTCTCGGAAAGAGGAATTGATCAACGAAATCATAGAGGCTAAATCTGAGGAGGACATCCAATTTTATGGCGGTGGTGTCTTGGAAATCTTAGATGACCGGGATCAACACTACGGTTTTCTCCGTTCATCGCGCTCTAACTATTTGCAGAGCAACGAGGATATTTACGTATCCTCATCGCAAATTCGGCGCTTTGATTTACAGACGGGGCATGTTGTTGAAGGTATAATCCGCCCGCCTAAGAAGACAGAAAACAAGGCAGAACGTTACTTCGCAATGTTACAAATTGAGAAGGTCAACGGCGAACCCCCGGAAGCTGTCAAACAGAAAATTCTTTTTAATAATCTCACCCCTATCCATCCGTATGAACAATTGAAACTGGAGCACAACGAGTCAGAATTCGGGACGCGGATGATGGATTTAATAGCACCCATCGGGAAGGGGCAACGCGGATTGATTGTCGCGCCCCCTTATAGCGGCAAAACCACACTCCTGAAGAATATTGCCGCCGGTATTGAAGCGAACCATCCAGAAGTCTCTCTCATCTTTCTCCTAATTGATGAGCGCCCTGAGGAAGTTACGGATGTCGCACGCTCCGTTAAAGGCGAAGTCATTAGTTCCACCTTCGACGAACATCCTGAACGCCACATTCAAGTTGCAGAAATGGCGATTGAAAAGGCAAAACGGTGGGCTGAATATGGAAAAGATGTCGTCGTTCTATTAGATAGTATGACCCGATTGGCACGCGCCCACAATGTTATGGCACCGCACAGCGGCAAAACATTGAGTGGCGGTTTAGATGCCATGGCATTTGTGAAGCCACGTCAGTTCTGCGGCGCAGCCCGAAAATTTGAAGAAGGCGGGAGTCTGACGGTCATCGCAACCGTCCTGGTTGATACCGAAAGCCGTCAAGATGAATATATCTATGAAGAGTTTAAAGGTACCGCCAACATGGAAATTCACATGGAGCGCGCCTTGTTAGATCTCCGCATTTATCCACCAATTGACATTGAAAAATCAAAAACACGGCGTGAAGAACTTTTGTTAGCACCAGATGTACTTAACAAAGTCTGGGTACTGCGGAAATTCACAAGCCAAATGGACAACGCGGAATCACTCGAAATGCTCATTGAGCAATTCGGCAAAAATGGCACAAATGCTGAGTTTCTCGAACGAATGGTAGATAATGCTACCTATAGCAACAGCACTACATCTGTGAAAGCCAACGCTCGTCTGAAGCGGTAGGTATATGAAGAATTTTCCCATATCCTACTTCTTCGTGTCTCGGAAGCGTGGTTACAACGATAATAGAGAATATCAGCCGAATAGCAACTCGCAATTCGGAAATTTTAAAGAATTTAAGGAAGGACATTATGAAAACTGAAATTCATCCTAAAATGGTAGAATGTGTCATCACATGCGTTTGTGGTGCAACCCACAACACACTCGCAATCCAACCCGAAATGCGGGTAGATATTTGTGGAAAATGCCACCCATTCTACACTGGACAACAAGCGCGGTTTATTGACACTGCTGGACGTGTTGAAAGCTTCCGCCGACGTTACGGGCTAACCGAAGAAAAAACCGAAGAAAATAAGTAGCCACATCATTCGACCGGAATTCCAAGGAAGGTTCCCGTGTCTTAACAGTCTGATGATCTAACTTACAAAAGACAGACGCTGGGAACGCTCTTAGAGTCGAAATGTGAATTACCCGTACTTTTAAGGGCTAACAGCAAGTGCTAACTTGCAAGTGGTGCCAAAATGTTTGAAAAACTTAAGGACATCGAAACTAAATATGCTGAAGTTGAAAAAGCACTTGGAGATCCAGCGCAAATTTCAAATCAGCAACGATTGATGGAGTTATCGAAAACCCACGCCGAACTCACCCCAATTGTGTCGACCTATCAGGAATACCAGCAGTTAGAATCCGCGCTTGAGGAGACGCGCCTCCTGATAGAATCAGAAACGGATGCTGACATGATTGGATTGGCACAGGAGGAACTCGATAGCCTTACTGCGAAAAAAGACGCATTGATCGAAGAACTCAAATTACTCCTGATCCCGAAAGATCCGAACGATGAAAAAAATGTTATCATCGAAATTCGGGCAGGCACCGGTGGTGAAGAAGCCAGTCTCTTTGCAGCTGAACTGTTTCGGATGTATACCCGCTACGCGGAACGGCAGAATTGGAAAGTTGAACTCCTCAGCGCAAACCCAACGGGATTAAAAGGCTTTAAAGAGGTTATTTTCTCAATTGAAGGGACGCGTGCCTATAGTCACCTGAAATATGAAGGCGGCATACATCGCGTCCAACGAATTCCCACGACAGAGACGAGTGGACGTATTCACACCTCTGCCGCAACGGTAGCAGTACTTCCCGAAGCCGAAGAACTCGATTTAGCAATCGATGAAGCGGCTGAATTGCGAATCGACACCTACCGCTCCTCGGGGCCCGGTGGACAAAGCGTTAACACAACGGACTCCGCTATCCGAATCACACACATTCCAACGGGACTCGTCGTAACCTGCCAAGACGAGAAATCCCAGCATAAGAACCGTTCCAAGGCGATGAAAATTCTCCGAGCACGCCTCCAAGAGCAGAAACAAGCTGAGCTTAACAGCGAGAGAGCCGAAACGCGACGCTCTATGGTTGGAAGTGGCGACAGAAGCGAGAAAATTCGCACTTATAACTTCCCACAATCTCGTGTAACTGATCACCGTATCCAATTTAGTTCCTACCAACTTGATGCCGTTGTCGATGGTGATTTAGCAGTTTTCATCGAGCAGCTGACAACTGCCGATCAAGCAGAAAAGTTGAAAGAGACTTAAGCACGTCGACTAAGGGACCCAGACTATGTCTAATAAAATGTGGCGTGTGGTAGATTTACTCGATTGGACGACACGGTATTTTGAACAGCACGGTATCCCAAATCCGAGGTTAGACGCAGAGATATTGCTCGGACACTTACTCGAGAAAAGTCGCCTGCAGCTCTATCTCCACTTTGAAATGCCTGTCTTCCAAGAACATCTCACGCCGTACCGTGAACTTATAAAAAAGCGCATTGAGCGCACACCCGTTAGTTACTTAACAAATCGAAAAGAGTTCATGTCGTTAGACTTCTACGTAGATGAGCGGGTTCTCATTCCGAGACCAGAGACAGAGCAGCTCGTTGAAACGATTCTGAGAGAAAAAAGAGGGAATTCTGAAAGTTTACTGGACCTCGGTACAGGGAGTGGGATTATCGCTACGAGTCTTGCAGTGCACCAACCGGAATGGAACATTATTGCAACAGACATCTCTGAACCTGCCCTTGCAGTTGCCCAGAAAAACGCTGAAACACACGCCTGCGGGGGACAAATCAAATTTCTGTCCGGCGATCTATTTGAACCCATAAAAGCGACAGACCCGACTGGAGACATTCGATTCGATTGGATAGTTTGCAATCCGCCGTATGTGAAAAAGACAGAATGGGATACCTTGAGTCCGGATGTCCGCGATTATGAACCAGAGATCGCCCTTTTTGCTGGTGACGATGGACTCGCTGTGATCCGTCGATTAATTGCGGAAGCCCCTGAATACCTCACCTCGCACGGAAAACTCCTCTTTGAAATCGGTGATACACAATCGGATACC
>JAPPDN010000953.1 GCA_028824575.1 Candidatus Poribacteria bacterium
CGGCGGCTGCGTGTCCACCGTGTCTGACGAGCAACTCTGTGCAGGCGACAAGGCCATCGGCGAGGTTCATACCATCAATACAACGTCCGGATCCAGTCGCTTCATCGCCGTTAATTGCGAGAACAATAGCAGGCTTATAGTAGGTTTCCTTCAAACGTCCGGCAACGATGCCGACCACACCTTGTGCCTTTCCGTCCCACTTGTCACTGGCAACAACAATCCCTATAGTGTCATCATCAACCTCGTTTTCAATTAGCTCCACTGCTTGTTCTTGGATTTGTTTTTCCAAATCTTGTCGATCCCGATTTGCCTGATTGAGTTCAGAAGCGATCCGGGTTGCAACGTCCTCAGCGTCAGTGGTAAGTAGGTCAACCACTTTGTGTGCGGTATGCATTCTTCCCGCGGCGTTGATACGGGGTCCCAATTTAAAAGAGAGCGCGTATCCATCAAGCGGTGTATCAATTTTATGACCGGCTGCTTCGCATAGAGCATGAATTCCAGGACGTTCGCGTTTGTCAAGTTCTGCTAATCCTAAACGGCTCAAAATACGATTCTCACCCGTTAACGATGCCATGTCTCCGACGGTGCCCAAGGCTACCAAATCGAGTACGGACTCCAGAAACACTCTATTGTCTTCTATCAACCCCTGTGCCAATTTGAAGGCTAAACCGACACCTGCGAGTTCGGTATATGGATATTCATTCCCTGGCACCTTAGGAGAAATCAATGCGTGCGCTGGCGGCTGTTCTACTTCTGGCTGGTGGTGGTCGGTGATAATGACATCCATGCCGAGTTGGTTGGCTAATGCTACCTCATTAACCGAGTTGATGCCACAGTCTACAGTAATTATCAATTTTGCCTTGTTTTCTTTGTGGATCTTTTTAATGGTATCTTCACTGAGTCCGTAGCCTTCATCAAATCGGTTCGGGATATAGTAGTCAGCGGGGACATCCATCTCTCGGAATGTGTGCAGCAATAGTGCAGTGGCGGTGGTGCCATCGATATCATAATCGCCATAGACACAGATTTTTTCACCCCGAGAGATCGCCGTGTGTATCCGTTCCACGGCTTTATCCATATCGGCTAATTGAAAAGGGGAGTGGAGTTCATCAAAAGTCGGGTAGAGGTAGGCTCGTGCTTCGGCAGCAGTTTTTATCCCGCGATTAATCAGCAGTTGTGCAGCGAACGGCGAGACACCCGCTTCGGATGCCAATGCCAAACTGCTATCAAAATCTGAATTGCTAAACCGCCACTTCTTGCGGGTGGGTTTTTTCATGTGTTCCTACAGGTGTTGAGACGGGAATCGATGCTTTGCAGCATACAGACTGCAAGTAATATTTCACGACTATTGACATATTACCACAAAAACTTTGGATTTGTCAAATATTTTGCGATGTTGTCCAATTTTCGTTTATAGTCCTGTAGGTTGGGTTGAATGGTGTTAGAAAGCAGATGTCGGGGTGCCAATACCTTGAAATCCAACTCGTCGTCCTATACATCCAAAAACGCAGTGAAACCCAACTTCATACCCTTAGAGTCCCGGAAACCGCTAAGGTGTTGGGTTTCTCTCTGCTTTCTGTTTGGCGTGCCGTCTATGGGGTAGGCTGGGTGTTGTGTTACTTCTCGGCGTTTTGGGGTATCCGTTCAACCCAACCTACGGGACTCGGGTATGCCTGTCGAACCTCGTCGCGCCGGGGGTGATCTAATGAAAAACAAGGTTCCTCAAAATTTCAGAAACCGTATGAGGGAAGGGATGTCCATGCTTCGTTAGAAATATAATTTGACAAAATAGACTGCATGTGATATTATTTATAGTGTCTTGATCGCAACTCAGCAGACACAGCAAAAAAAATCCGCCATATATGACGATGTTTTTACCCCTTCTTCATCAGAATGGTTAACTTCACGTATTGAGTGGGGTTGCCCTTCTGGTTGTATGGAGGTTTTTACTATAAATCAAGCGAAGCGGAAAGGAGTTTTCCAACATGACGTATGTGATTTGCGAACCGTGCGTTGACGTTAAGGATAGTTCGTGCGTTGATGTGTGTCCAGTGGACTGCATTCACCCCCTACCGGACGCTGAGGAGTTCGAGGAATTCAATCAACTCTATATCGATCCAGAAGAGTGTATAGACTGTGGTGTATGTGAACCTGAATGTCCTGTTGAAGCTATCTTCATGGAAGAAGACGTTCCTGAAGAATGGGAAGAGTTCATTGATATCAACGCGGAGTACTTCGAATAACAGATAGCAGAGGTAATCCTTAGATCCGCAACTCCCTGAACGGTTGTTGATTTGCGAGACTGCTTGCGGTCAGACAAATTGGCAACCGTTTTTTTTCAGGAGTTATCATGGAAAAATTTCAACCGACGCGTATTGAAAGAGGCGACACAGGTTTGGCAATTCAATGGAAAGATGCGTACAGTAGCGAACTCTCCTACCGCCTCCTGCGCGAAAAATGCCCATGCGCCCATTGCGATGCGGTACGTTTGGGAAAAGACCCCTTCCATATTTTACCGCCTGATGATTTTTTTGAAAACTTACGGCTTGTGGATATTCAGCGAGTCGGACGCTATGCGGTGCGTTTGGCGTGGAGCGATGGACACCGTACTGGGATTTATACCTTCCAATTCTTACGCGAGTTAAGCGAAAGCGCGCCTAAAACACCTGATGTGTGCTAATCATCGCCCCAGTCTATATCATAGAATGAGATACTTTCTGCTCTCGCCTCTCGATATTTTTCGAGGATACGTAGCGGGACCCCCGCTACAATAGGTCGGAGCTGGTTCGATGCTTCAAACATAGCATAGTATTCGTATTCATAAGTTGAGCGGATCTTAAAGGCAGTATAGAGCGCATTGTATGCCTAAGATAGGAACGGCATTCGTTGTCTGCTCTTGGTAAATCCAGTTCCAATTTTCTCAAAAATTCGATAATCGTGTTAATACCCGGCGTGTCGCCATGTTTTTGAATAAAAAAGGCGCGCATGCTTTTTACCCAAGCTTCAGGGTCTTCTATTCTGAGCTGATCTAATCGGCGAAGTTCTTCTTTTTCGAGACTGCGTTCTCCATGTTCTATTATAGCTTTTAACTGCTTCATTTCGTCTTCAAGCAAACGCTTATGGTCTTCAGTCGGAAAAAGAAAATAGTGTGCTGCGTAATACCCAACGAATTGCTTAGCAATTTCAGGTGTTGTAGTTATAGTGAAACCTCGCTTTTTCAAATAATGTCGATCAAACTCTACCCTATAGCGAACCTGTGGAATGTCTCCGAACTGCTGGAAGAGCGCAGCTTCGCGATGTTTTTCGCGTAATGCTGCGTCTGCCGCCTCAAACGCCCAGTCTTTCGGAATCTCAAGGTTCATGAGTTCTTTAACTTCCGCGTTTGTCAACCTGACCCAATTTTCGCCTTTTAACTTTTCCCATTCTTCGTCTTCTAACTTTCTCCAGTTTTCGGCTGTCAATTGTAGCCATTGTTTAGCCTCTTCTAACTTTTCCCGGTCTTCGGCTGTCAACTGTGGCAGTTGTTCAGCAGGTCGTAGGGGTTGTTCATCAGGTGCGTCGAGGAACGTATGATAGGCCGGGTTGATGATGTCTTGCTCGTCTTCTGTGTCTCCACAACCGAAGCAGAGCAGGAGACTCAGGATAGATGTGAGGGAAAAAAAATTGGAAAGGATGAATCTATTTTTTATCAAAATCTTCAGGCAGGAAACCCCTGACTTTAGTCGAGGGGGGATGCCCGCTCCTATAGTTGAAATTGAGTCGTCTTAGCAACTTAAACTCGTTTCGTTTCGCGTTTGTTGTCAACCGTATGCCGTCTAAAGTTAAAGTGTAAACGGAATACCTACCTTTTGCGTTGACACCCGCAAGTCGTGTGAGTCCGAATTTGACGTGCTCTATTCTCGCACTATAGTAGCGGTTCGTTAGTCTGAAGGACGTTCTTGTATCACGGGAATCACGTAACTCCGAATCGTAGAGCCGTCTAATGTCTCTGTCTCTACGCGAGGTTCAGGCTCTTTACGGTGATCAAACACGACGTAGTAGCCTGCCGCAGCTGCTTCGAGTTTCACGTACGCAGCGAGTTGTGCTTTACCGGCCTCATAGCGTATATCCCCGCCCCATATCTTGGTTTCTACAATGTATTTTCTCTGATTATAGAGAATGAGGATGTCCCTACCGCCGCGTCCCGTTTGCACCTCCAAATACATCGTCCCGCCCACGATCTGGACAAA
>JAPPDN010000414.1 GCA_028824575.1 Candidatus Poribacteria bacterium
CATCAGCAGGGGCGTCCGTCAGCCGCGAATTCATCCCTACAGCCGTAGATAAAGGCGCGCTCGTCATTGACAATACCAGCGCGTTCCGGATGGACGCAGCCACACCACTGGTCATCCCAGAAGTCAACATGGCTGCTGCCCACACCCACAACGGACTCATTGCAAACCCCAATTGCTCTACTATCCAAATGATGGTAGCACTCAAACCAATTTACGATACTGCTGGCATCAAACGGATAGTCGTTTCTACCTATCAGAGTGTTTCTGGTAAGAGTGGGCGCGCTGTCTTGGAGTTGGTACAACAAACAACTGAAGCCCTTGAAGGCAAACCCATCACTTTGGATAAGTTTCCACACCAGATGGCGTTCAATGTCGCATTTGATTGGCCCTTCTTAGACAGCGGGGATAATGAAGAAGAGGTCAAGATGATCAACGAGACTCGGAAGATATTGGAGGACGATAGGATCGGTGTCTCCGCTACAACCGTCCGAGTCCCGGTCTTCTTTGCACATTCCGAATCAATAAACATTGAAACGCATGAAAAACTCACAGCAGCCGAAGCCAGAGAGTGCCTCGCTGATGCACCCGGTGTGAAACTTATGGACAACCCGAGCAATCAGCAATATCCGCTTGCTGTTGACGTTGCAGGTAAAGATGAAGTCTACGTGGGTAGAATTCGTGACGATGCCTCCATAGAAAAAGGTTTGAACCTCTGGGTCGTCTCGGATAATCTTCGTAAAGGTGCCGCCTTGAACGCTATACAGATCGCCGAAAATCTGCTGTAAGCCTTCAAAAGTGATATGGAACTCAACCTTGCCACGCTACCGGACTACCTTCGTCAGCGACATGCAGAGCTCCGTATGTTTGAACCAGAGGCAGAGCTCCGTATAGAAGAAATTGGCGATGGTAATCTCAACACCGTCTATCGCGTCTCAGATGCGGCAAGCCCGGCGCGCTCGCTTGTCTTGAAACACGCACCGCCCTACATTAAGATATTAGGTCCCGATTATCCTCTGTCCACCGAACGTTTGACTTTTGAGTCTCGCGCCCTTGACGTTTACAATCGGTTGGCGAGTGGCACCGTACCTGTGCAGTACGATTTCGATGTAGACGCAGCAGCCATAGCGATGGAGGACCTCCGAGATGCACGTGTGCTACGTGATGCACTGATCGCTGGTACAGTGGACACTGCAATCGCTGAACAGATTGGGCGATTTATGGGGATTGTACATAGTCAAACCTATGTTGATAACATCGGCGACGCAACTGTCCAGAATTATAGACAGCAATTTGCGAACACCACTATGCAGGCGATAACTGCCGATTATGTGTTCACCTTCCCGCTTACCGAACATGAGACGAACTTTTGGACACCTGGATTGGAGCCGGATGTGCAACGGTTGAAAGCGGATACGGATTTTTTGCGTCAAGCGGCGCATCTCAAGCGGATTTTCTTAACGGCACAGCAAGGTGTAACCCATGGTGACCTACATACAGGTAGCGTTCTCGTCCAAGATAACGTAGCTAAAGTTATTGATGCCGAATTTGCCTTTTACGGTCCCGTAGGATTTGACCTCGGATTGTATTGGGCGAATTACTTCTTATCCTATTTTTCACATCAAGATGCCTTGAGCGTACAATCAGCACTCAAAACAGCGGTTGGGCACGTGTGGGACACCTATAGGGCTGAATTTACAACGATTGATGCTGGATTGAAAGCGCAAACGCTACAAAACATTTTCCAAGATGCTGTTGGGTTTGCAGGATTGGAAATCCTGCGTCGCCTTATCGGTGCCGCACATGTCAAGGATATTGAAGGCATTGTTGATCTCTCTCGAAAACTAAGTGTAGAGAGAGCAGCACTTCAATTCGGAACAACGCTTGTCAAACAGTACCAATCTTTACGAGATGTCACAGCGGTCATCGCGATGCTCTCTTAATCCTGGTAGTTTTCGCACCGTTTTCTCCCGTTAACAGTAACGGGTCTTGATGAAATTACACGTCATTTTAAATGAAGATATAAACCTAAACAACCGGTTTTTTGACAACGGAGAAAAACCGAGCAGAAACCGCCATAATTAAAAATATGAGAGACTACTATGAAATCCTCGGTGTTGATCGAGGTGCCACCCCTGAAGAAATCAAAAAAGCCTATCGCAGACTCGCAGTCCAGTACCATCCGGACAAGAATCCTGGCGACAAAGCGGCAGAAGAGCAATTCAAAGAGGCATCGAATGCATATTCGGTACTCTCAGACCCCGAAAAACGGCGTATCTATGATACCCGTGGGCATGCCGGTGTTCACGGGATGGGGTTTGAAGGCTACCAAAATATGGACGACATCTTCTCACACATAAACTTGGACGATATTTTCGGGCGCGGGTTCGGTGGGTTCGGTGGATTCGGTAGATTCGATGATGCGTTCGGCGATGCCTTCGGGCAACGGCGCACGACGGGACCCACCCGTGGGCGTGACATCCGTATGAATCTTAACATCCCTTTTGCGGATGCGGTGTTGGGGAGTAAGAAAGAGGTTAATGTCGAAGGAAAACGTATCACCCTTATAATCCCACCGGGCATTCAGGACGGGCAAACCTTACGCATTCGAGGACACGGAGAAGCCCTCGGTATAGGTGCTTCTGGTGATCTATTAGTGACAGTCGCTGTACAATCGCATCCGACGTTGACTCGTGAAGGTGCAGATTTACTAACAGATGCGACGATTTCAATGACAACGGCGGCGTTAGGTGGTTCTGTTCGGGTGCAAACGCTGACAGGCGATGTGGACTTGAAGGTTCCAGCGGGGGCGCAACCCGGGCAACAACTCCGCTTGCGCAGTCAAGGCGCGGCGGATGCTTCTGGACGGAAGGGTGATCTGCGGGTACGGTTGGTCGTGGAGATTCCGAAATCCTTGTCGCGGAAGCAACGGAACCTGTTGAAAGAGCTTGATAAGACGCTATGATATAGAAAATCAAGGGGTTCAGCGATGGAATTGGAAAGTTACTTTGACTTCGTTCAAGAAGATGTCATCCGGATTAAAGGGAATCGTATCGACATTGAGATTGTGTTGGAAGATTATCTGGAAGGCGCGAGTCCCGAAGAAATTCTGCTACGCTATCCGACCTTAAACCTTGAAAAAATACACGCGACTATCCTCTATTATTTAGCGAAAACAGAGGAAGTAGAAGCATATCTTGAACGTGTGAGGAAGCTTGACGAGGAAGCATCGCAGGAACAATACCGTAACCCTCCGCCTTTCATAGTTGAATTGCAAGAACGCTTTGCAAAGGCTTCCGAGAAATTGCTTGAGGCGAAAAGAAAGTCTATCGAACTGGTGGATGATCTATGAGACCTCGGTTTCTCCTTGACGAAAACATGGATCGAGCGATTCAAAGGCAGCTCCAACGATTGAATTCAGAGATAGATGTAAGGTTGGTAGGAGACGCGGAAGCACCACCTCAAGGAACGTCTGATCCAGACATTTTGAAGTGGACAGAACACAATGACTATATCTTGGTAACCAAAAACCGCAAGACGATGCCCAAGCACTTCAACGAGCATCTGACCGCGGGGGGCATGTGCCAGGTGTGATCTGTATTCGTAAATCCATAACACGAGGGAGCTTATTGATGTATTATATCTGATTTGGTATGCTTTCAATGATGAGGAATATCGCGACAGATTGGTATTCATCCCACTATAATGCTCAAGCATAATTAAACTCAAAAACCGATTTTCAAAGGAGCACCAATGATTTCATTATCACAACGGAGTCAAAACGTAACGCCATCGTCCACTTTGGCGATCACCGCGAAGATTAACGCGTTGATTGCTGATGGCGTAGATGTCATCCAAACTAAATTGGACAAACAAAAAGATTGCAATTTTGTGTAATGATGGGTATACTTACAAAAAGCATGCAGGGGATCGCAGATGGGTCAGGCTTACATTGATGTTTACATTGATGCGACAATACCGAGCAATTTAGTTGCCAGACAAAGCCGCGACCCCAAAATCGCAAGATGGCAAAACATCACTCGTGAGTTTTGGAGTGATACTCGTTTCCAATTCATCGTATCGGATGCTGTTATTGCTGAAATATCAGTTGGTGATGACCTTCAAGTGACAGATCGGTTAAAAGTAGTTGAGGGGCTCCCAAATTTGGTTGTTGCAGATTCAGATCTCGCGTTTGCACAATGGTTAGTTGATGGAAAGGCAATTCCACAAA
>JAPPDN010000929.1 GCA_028824575.1 Candidatus Poribacteria bacterium
CACCTACCGGCCCTGGGAGAACACAGAATTACCAAAATATTTTATTAAACTTCATTAGAAAAACCGAACTGAAAACTGATAACCGATGACGACTCTAATGTCCGTCAAGAGCCTTTCGGACCCCGTCACCTTGGTCACGCCACCAGCTGTAGAGGATGGAAATATCGGTGCCGATGCAGAAATGCCGGACCCCCATATCCAGATAGCGTTTCGTGTCGTCGGCACTTCCGATTTCGGCGCGCGGCGGGACTCCCATTTTTATGGCGGTTTTAAACACCTTATCATGCGCTTCTTGGATTTCAGGAGCACCGCGCTGACCGACCATCCCGATACTCATTGAGTAATCTGAACCGCCCCACTGAATCATATCAACGCCTTCAACAGACAGCACCTCTTCAAGGTTATCAACTGTCCCTTTTTTCTCAATCATAATGACGTTGACGACATCACGGAGTGCCTGGACGTATTCTGGACCGCCTCCGTAACCCATATAGGAAAATCGGCGGGTGGCTACACCGTAGCTGCCCCCATCTTCGGGTGTATCTGCGCGCGTGGTACGCACGCATTCCTTGACATCTTCAACATTCTGACAATCCGCGTAAAGCACACTTTGGAAACCTGAGCCGATTGCCCGCTGTGCGATGAAGCCCCGCGGTTCTTGGTCAACCTTGATCATCGTAGAGATGTTGTGAAGTTCTGCTGCCCGACACAGGTTATCCAGATCATGCAGATCAAACGGACCGTATTCCCCAACGAATTCGACGTAGTCATACAACCCTGTGTGCCCAATCGCTTCAACGATGGAGGGCCAGGTGGTATGGATATGTGTGCCAACGGTGGGTTTATCAGCGTTGAGTAGTTCTCTAAACGTATTTTTCCTCATAAGTCGCTCCTCTATTTTTGGGTATAGGACGTAGCGTTCAAGCCTATATTAACATTAGCAGAGATATGTACTTTTTTCAACAACTTTTGACTTGCAAACGCGCTGAAAATACTTGTAAGTCAACATTATTTTTGTTAAACTTGTACCATCTAAATTGGACTTATTGACTTTTCTAATATTCCCTTCTTCCAAGATGCACAAAGAGGTTTCTCATGGAAAATTTAGTTACATTACCAGCAAATTTTGATGACTATTTGACGATTGAAAATGCCGATCTCCGTTTCAGAGAGGCGACTGATGTTGCTGAACGTGTCATCGGTGCAGGTGTAGACATCTATCCGAATATGGATCACGCTGCGATCTTCTGTGATCCGCCGCACCTCGTCGCAGATGGTTTAAAACAACTCGGTTATGTCAACGGGTGGGATGCGCGGTGTTATCCGTCGCCTGTTGACGGTTGCGACTATATCAATGTCTCTGCACAATTGCCGGCGGATAGTCCGGCATACAGCGATGGGTGGTTTGATTATGTCGCTGTTGTACATCCTGTTGACAAGCTGGCACTGCAGCACATGCTCGGACAGGGATACGGAAACCCGTTTATCCATCACCTGACGTGGGGACTTGTACCCCCCGAACGCGCCGGTGACGATGATTTTGCGTACGCCAGTCGAGTTGTACCTTTTATGGTAGAGAGGCGGAAAGTCATCGGCGATGCTATCGGCGATGCCCCCGGCACTTTGATTATTGCTTTACCGGAGAACGTCCTTGCTAATCCGAGATTTGAGGCATCTCTGCCGATGTGGCTTGGTAATCTTGACGAAGAAGAATATCAGGTCGAATCTATGCAGGGTGGCGGTTTCTTAATTCAATTCTTTGTGCTAACGGGTGGTAGGATTGAGGTTGCCTTGCGTGTAGACACAACGCAGACCTTTAACCCAAAAAGCGTCCATAAAATCTCCGAAGACGAGATCAGTGCCATTCAGGATGAATAGAGAGATTTGTCCTTCTTTATTGCGAATTCTGATGTTGATACGGTATAATACCTATTGACAATCAACTACTTGTGCAGTGAAAATCTTTTTAGTACTGATGCAACTATCAGTGGGCATTTTAAAATCGCTGCTTGTCAAAAATGGGATTAGGTATGAGGATACATGAGTTGCTCTGGCCCCAAGATAGGATAGAGCATATAGCGCAGCATAGCATCACTCCTGATGAAGTTGAAGAAGTTTGTTTAAGTGAACCATTTATTCAACGTGCCAATTCCCACGGCGAAAATCCCGTCTACTATGTATTAGGGCAAACAAATTCAGGACGTTATCTGTTTTGTGTTGTGATCCAATTTCCTGATGGTAAGGGTTACCCTGTCACTGCAAGAACAATGACGGATAGAGAAAAACGACGCTATAGACAATGGAGGAACCAATGAATCGCAAAAACATTCCAAAGACAGATTCTATTCAAGAGCTTGCACATTTCTGGGACACGCATGACCTAACGGATTTTGAAGACGAACTTGAGGAAGTGGATGAACCCGTTTTTGACTCTCTAATTTCTGTTCAGTTGGAACCCGAGGAATTTGAGGTTATTGAAACACTTGCCAAAGCACATGGAATATCTCCAGCAAATTTAATTCGGGAGTGGGTTGTCGAACGTATTGATCAAACTCAGGTCAGAAATTAGGTTTTTTAGACATTTCGTTGAAAGGTGGAGGTAAAAATGGATACGAAATGGATCCAATCAAATCCATCCATCATGATGGAAAAACCTGTCATTACTGGAACTCGTATCCCTGTTGAGTTGATTTTGGAGAAGTTCGCGGCAGGTGAAACGATTGCGCAATTACTTGAGGCATATCCGCGCTTAACTGAAGAAGGTATCCGTGCAGCTTTTCGCTTTGCGGCGCAAGCCCTTCGCGCTGATGTCGTTTATCCTATTAACAAATAAAGTTTGATACATAGGGGGACTGTCATAATGGCGTATAGCAGCTTTACCTTAGGCGACGTGAAGAAGGTATTTCAAATAGAGGAGCCGGTTGAAACTGGGAATCTCTTTTCAGAGGTAGAGCCGATAGTTCCGAGTTCGGTGCTAACAGCTGTATTGGTACGAAACATGTCCGTAGCCCTTGCTGTCAATACAGAGAAAGCGAAGTCGGAATTGATTGTTGCCAATGTTCTCATTGAACTCCGCGAGAAATTTGAGCGCCGTATTAGCGTCTTCTCAGGCATTGAGTTCAATGTTGATGCTGAAAACGGATTAACCGGTGTCTGTGACTTTTTAGTGAGTCTATCACCAGCACGGTTTGTGTTAGAGGCACCTGTCATTATCCTTGTTGAAGCAAAGAAGGACGATCTGACGGTTGGATTAGGGCAGTGTGTCGCCGAGATGCACGCTGCACAACGTTTTAACGCCGAAAATGGAAACGATATCCCGCGTGTTTATGGTGCTACCACTTCTGGAACAGAATGGCTCTTCCTCAAATTGGAGGGGCAAAGATTGTATATTGACACGGAGTTTTACTCAATTCACGCGTGCGACAAAATCCTCGGCATCCTTGCAAGCATGGTGGAGCAAAAGGCGTAAGATATTCGGAGAGGTTCCCTCAGTACAATGGAAAACAAAGATACTATGGCATGCAGCATAATGGAAGAAGTCCGCGAAATGCGGCGTAAAATCTCTGCAGAATTTGGGCATGATCTTAACCGTTTAGTGGCATACTACCAAGAATTAGAGAACGAAATGCGGAAGTCCGGCAAATACAAGTTTGCAGCTCTGCCAAACGAAAAACCTGAATCTGATAGACACTTTTGAAGTATAGGAGGTGGCACGATGCAGCGAGAAATTCACTCCGCGCCGACACTCACCTACCCTTCCGCGGATGGTAAACCTATGGCAGAAACAGACAGACATCGCAAACTGATGGTGAATTTCATCCAGATGCTTGAACACCATTTCCGAGAGGCTAATGATGTTTATGTATCAGGAAATCTGCTGATATATTATGAAGAGGGAAACCCACGGAGATCTATTGCCCCAGATGTTTTCGTGGCTTTCGGTGTCGGGAAAAAACCACGCCGTACCTATCTGACATGGGCGGAAGATAACACACCCGATTTTGTGTTAGAAGTCGCGAGTCCGAGCACCTATCAGCAGGATTTTGGTCGTAAGAAGGAACTTTACGCCACCATACTTGCTGTCAAAGAATATTACATCTACGATCCATACGGAGATATAACGCCGTCCTTTATCGGGTATCGGCTTGTAGATGGAGAATATCAGGAGATAGCGTTTGTAGAGGAACGACTCCCCTCAACTGTACTTGGTCTGGAGTTAGGTGAAT
>JAPPDN010000384.1 GCA_028824575.1 Candidatus Poribacteria bacterium
GGCTTGGGTGTCGTGTTAGATGAGGATGCTGTGAAACGCTATTCCCAAACGCCTGAACCGCAATGGGAGCGGCATATCTCTGTTGTCACCTTACCGGGTGGTATAAAGCACTACTACCGAAACCTGCAACAGGCAGAACGCCTCATGAAACAAGGTGTGGACGAATCTTATGCACCCGGCGTGCGTCTGGATGAATGGGAGGATGACGGTAGTGAGGCGTTTGACACGCTGTTCAAGCGGCTACAGGAGAATGACTGGCCTGTGTGGGAGACTCCAGCATCTTAGAAATCAGCACTTTATTATAAATAACACAGGTTGCCAATTGTTTATTCTCACTGCGAAGCAATAGCACTCCTACGGAGTGCGGTCGCTTAAATACGCTATTTCTATAGACATACCACCCCTACGGGGTGAAGAAAGTGTCGGAAAAACCGTGTTAGAATGCTCAAAATCCGTTGGTAGCAACTTGGGTTAAATAGTTGGAATGTTCATAATTTTAGTTTGTAGTAGCGCAATTTATTGCGCTTTCACGGTCTGGGACGGGCGATGAATCGCCCTACTACGAACCTAACCACTTATCAAGACACCCTGAATCTGCTACTTATGAATCGTCTGTGAACAATTAGCAAATTGGCATGAATAAGGAATAATATACTATGATGACCCCTGAACAACGGTATCTATTTGATGTTACTGGATACCTCCACCTGAAGAATGTCCTGAGTGCGGAAGAATTGGAAGCGGCACAAGCAGCGGCAAATGAATACATCAATACACCTACCGAAGAACTTCCCCCCGGATTTGATTCCAGCGAAAAAAACCTCCCGAACGGCTTTGCGTTTGCGAAACCTTTAGAAGCACTCACACTGCACCGATCGACTTGGCCCATCATCAAAGAATTAACGAGGGATAAACCGCAACTCTTTCGCGGCACGATGATTGCGGATCGGGCGGGTGTGTCGGAGTCGGCAGAAGGGCTGCGCTTACATTGCGCACGCGAAGATTTTGGATGGCACTGCAATCGTTATGAAGTCCGGGACGGTCGCATCTTTTGCGATGATTTTGTCGTTTTTCCGTACCTGTACGATGTGCATCCCGGAGATGGTGGATTGCTTGTCGTTCCCGGTACACACAAGACGCTTTTCGATCGACCGGAACACCTCTTCAACAACGGGAAGATCGAAGAGGCCGATGACATTCCGCCGGGGGTGCTTAATATCACGCCAAAAGCAGGGGATGTAGTGATTATCTCTGAACTCCTGACGCACGGCGCGCTGCCTTGGAAACCGAAGGATCGGTATCGTTGTATCCTGACCTTACGCTATAGACCGCAACACCGTGGTGAGAGTCGCGTGTCTGAGGAGGTGAGGGGACGGCTCTCGCCGGAAACTTTGGAACTCATCTCCCGTGCAGACCACTATCACACGAAAGAAATTGCTAAGAAAGATGTTGTTACGTTGACGTAATCAGGGTTCCAAACCGCTCCTACGGCTAATGAACGGGTCTTACTGCTGGCGCGCCGTGCTGCTCACACCATTCAGCGAGGGGACTTTCACTGCCGCTGGGAATGAATTCCTTCGTTTTCGTGAAGGGTTCACCCACCAGATACTGCTCAAGTGGCGTGAGTTTATCTAACAACGTCTGTTCCTGTGTCCGATAATCCATCGGCATCAACCACCGGTATCCGTAGCCGAACATTACACCTTTACGGATCTGGTCGGTTAAGTTTGCGGCTCCTGCATGAAAGGTACGGTTTTCAAACAGTAGGCAATCCCCGGGTTGTAAGCTCGCTTCAAGTGCGCCTTCGGGATCCGTTTGTCCTTTTGGAATCGGAACCCGTTCGAGAAGGTGATTGCTACCGGGTGCGACAAGTGTTACGCCGGAATTGGGTTCACTCAGATCGGTGAAATAGTAGGCACACTTTAGCAAGATGCGTGGCACCCTGTTACCGTGTGTTGTCGTTGCCATGGCGTAGTCGCGATGCCAACCCGGTCTGCGAGTGGTATCGGGTGTGCCTTGGGGGTCCGGGTGTTTGTATATCAGGTGTGAGGTCATGAGTTGCAAGTGCGCACCGAGCAGCTGGACAACAACAGGGAGGATGGTCTTTTGCGTGAGTAGCGGGATGAAGGCATCAAGAATAGAGATGCTATTTCGGAAACTGTCGTATAATCCGTCGAAATTTTGTTGACGGTTCTCGCGTCGATCACTCGCGATGAGCCGGTCGCTTGCCTCAATGAGTTCGTCGATGGTATCGGAGTCCAGCACATTCCGGACGATGAGATAGCCGTTGTCGTCAAAATGGCGGATTTCTTTTTCTGAGAGTGGGTGCCAGTCGAGGTTGATTGGTGTTTCGCTTGTGTGTGCCATGGGTTTTCTCTCCCGTTTCGTTAAGCGGGTATATTATTGAAGTAATTCCACGAATGCTTCAACATCCGTTGTGGGGGCTTGGCAGGCGTAATTTTCGCAGACGTATGCTGTTGCGGTGTCGTCAACTTGGGCTTTGCCGGTGAGAAGCGGTAACGTCTGTCCGTCTGCGGATTCGCTTAAGGCGACGATTTTGTTGGGTTGGTACGTGCCGTGCAACGCTGCTAACATTGCGTCTGTTTTGGCATCGCCTTTTTCACCTACGATCGCGACCTCTTTTGGTGTTGATAGTAGGAAGGCTAACTCACAAAGTAGCTGCCCTGACCCTGTTGGCATCCCTTCCATCTGATGGAAGTAGAGTTTCAAGGTTTCAACGGCTTTGTCGTGGAATTCGGGGTTGTCGAGGTGTTTGGCGAGCCGTAAGAGACTGTGGATCGCCATGGATGCGCCGGAGGGCGTGGCACCGTCGTAAGCGGATTTGGATTGGACGATAAGCGTTTCGTGTGCTTTGCCGGTGAAGAAGAACCCGTCGCCTGCCTCGTCGCCGAATTGATCAATCATGATCTGTGCGAGACGCTCGGCTTCGGTGAGCCACCGCGGTTCAAAACTCGCTTCGTAGAGTGCGACTAATCCTGCGATGAAATAGGCGTAATCTTCAAGATAGGCGTTGAGATGGCTTTTACCCGCACGGTAGGTACGCAAGAGTAGACCGTTGTCTTGGGATAGCGTTGTCAAGACGAATTCGGCGGACTTTTCGCACGCCTCAAGGTATTCGGGTTTCCCGGTGAGTTGGTATCCCATCGCCATGCCGCGGATCATGATACCGTTCCAACTCGTCAGGATTTTGTCGTCGAGTCCGGGTTTAATCCGCTTTTCCCTCGCTTCAAAGAGTTTCTGCTTGCTGTCAGTAAGGAGAGTCTCCAGTTCTCCGGGATCCATTTGCAGCTTTCGAGCAAAGATGTCCGGTGGCACTTGGACGTGGAGGATGTTTTCACCCTCAAAATTACCTTGTGGCGTGATGTCGTAATACTCACAGAAGATCTCGGCATTCTCCTCGCCGATGGCATCTTCGACATCGTTCGGTTCCCAGACGAAGAATTTGCCTTCTACACCTTCACTATCTGCGTCCTGTGTGGAATAGAAACCGCCGTTTTCTGCGTCGTACATCTCGCGGAGGACGTAATCGAGCGTCTCGGTAGCAATATCGCGATAGAACGGTTTTTGCGTGGCTTGATACGCTTCGAAATAGGCGACGACGAGTTGCGCGTTGTCATACAGCATCTTCTCGAAGTGTGGGACGAGCCAGTGTGCATCAGTGGAGTATCGGTGAAAACCGCCGCCGAGTTGGTCGTACAGACCGCCGCGTGCCATCTTCTCCAGAGTGAATTCAACCATCTCTAAGGCATTGGCGTTGCCGCTGTGGTGCCAATAGCGTAGGAGAAAAGGTAATCCCATGCTGGGTGGGAATTTAGGGGCATTGCCGAATCCGCCGTGTTGGGCATCGAATTGCGAGCGGTATTGTTGGAACGCGTGCGTCATCAGTTCTTCCGTGAGTTCGCGTTCATGTGGATCGACGACATTGCTCATCTGATTGAGTTGCGTCGTGAGTTGATCTGCCTGTTGCAGTACCTGTACTTTCTTATCATTAAATGCCTCTGCTACAGCTTCCATCACCTTTGGGAATCCGGGTCTGCCGTATCGGTCAGTGGGCGGATAATAGGTGCCGCCGTAAAAGGGTTTGAGATCCGGTGTGAGGAAAACGGTCATGGGCCATCCGCCTTGACGGGTCATGACTTGGACGGCATTCATGTAGATTTCGTCTAAATCGGGACGTTCTTCTCGGTCAACTTTGAT
>JAPPDN010000107.1 GCA_028824575.1 Candidatus Poribacteria bacterium
TTATCCTACATAGTCTCACTATATCAAGCACCTCAATATTTAGCCACATGAACAGCCCCTTCCGTGGGATGATGCCATGTCAGTTGGACTTCAGAAAATCCTGCTTCTTGAAGGATACGGACTTGTGTCTCCGGTGATAGTGTAATATCGTAATTCCACTCAGCACTATCACCACCCGGAAGCTTCGCAATCCACCTATTGTACCAATAGAGTGTACTTTTTTCCCCTTTAACTGTGTTGGTCTGATCGCCTTCTATGTAAACGCCAGTCGTTCGCAAAGCCTTTCTTACCTCTTTGTAGATAGCGACTTTTTTCTCTGGAAGGAAGTGATGCATGGTCAACGTAGAAATAGCGTAGTCATACGCGTGACACCCAAACGTAAGTTCCAATAAAGAGCCTTGCTGTAATTTCAATTGTTCGGTTTTATTAGCGAATTTCGCGTGGAGCTGCTTAAGCATGTTCGGTGCTCTATCAACTGCTGTAACTTTGGCATTGGGTGCCCTTTTAAAAACAAATTCAAGTTGAATCCCCGTCCCGCAACCGAGATCCAGAATGTCAATTGGTGCCTCTGTCTGTGGTATCTGAAGGGCAACAGCCTGATAGAACGGGTCATCGGGTTCCGCGCCAAACTTTTGATCCCAGATATCAGCGGTTGAATTGAAGAATCCAGGAAGCTCTTCAATACCATCGGTTGTCCATTCAGGTACATCATCACCCACCGGTCCAGGAGCGATTTGTAGTTGCGCCGCTCGCCTCAGAAATTCATCGTTTATGACTTGCATTTGGTGTTCGTCTTTTGGCACGTTAGCACCTCATCCAATGTTCTATTCATTTTGAATTTTAGTGTAGGTTCGTAATAGTGCGATTTATCGCACGTGTGCAGGGTAACAACGGGCAATGAATTGCCCTACTACAAACCAAAGCATCCCCTAATTTTGAAAGCGGATAAAACACTCGCCATTTCAAAACTGATTATCGAATCTGTTTTATCCATGCCCACGTTATTGCCAACTTATCTTCCGGGTCAACGGAAAGCGGTTCGAGATCAAGGTCTTTGGTGACATCAATATAATTCGGTTTTCCAAACCCACCTTTGCCATCATTCCCGTTTTTGGTATTATCGTTGGCATCACTCCCATCAAAAGTGTAGTGTGCGTTCAGGTTCTCCTCATCACCATCGAGGACCTTCATCATGAATTCATTAATCTCTTCTTCGGTCCGAGCGACTTCCCAGATACGGATTTCATCAATGGCTCCTGTACAGAACCAATTTTGACTATCACCAACACCGATATAGAGCGAAGCATCGGTTGCTGCTAATTCCTTTGCGTCAAAGGGCGCGGCACCCTTCTCCTCACCATCAATATAGACCCGCATCTCTTTACCGTCCCAGACACCTGCGACATGCTGCCATTCGTTCGGTTTCAATCCAGGGACATCAAGGATTTTTGTGCCGGGCCAGAGGACAAACCGTAACCCGTTTCCATTTTGGACAATCTCTGGAAAGATGTAATCCCTTTGACCGCCCCAGTCCTTTGCGAGGCATTCACCAACAGGCTTACTCATGTTCATCCACGCCTCTATCGTTATCGCTTTTTTGGGGTTTAAACTGTCACTGTTTGGGACTTCAATCGCCGTTTCGCCATCCAATTCGAGTGCCATGTTTTTCGCCCAAAGTGTGTTAGGCATTACCAGTCCGATAGCAAGGGGTATAAAAAGCAGAACTTTCATAGCTTTCCTCCTGAATCGTCATTTTTCGGTTAGCAATTAGAATTCGTTTACTACAAATCAGTTAAAACTAAGATGCCAAATCGTCAAGCATCTGGCGGATGTTATGTTCACCACTATCAATAAATAGTGGTGCTAAAGGACCCCTACCGTGTAAAGTTTGAAGTAGGGTATCAATCTGTATCATACGCTGTTGTGGTGTGTGGCACCTGAGCCATTTTTTAACGAAGTCACGCGCGGGGCTCGGGTTGCCGGTTCTCAGTGAACGGGCACTTTTACGCCACGCCTGCCATCTAAAAGTATATCCACAACCCGAACATTCAAGTTTTTCGTCCTTCTTTTTTAAGCTCTTACGGTAATCCCGCCATCGACGCTTGTAGCCGCAGGCTGTACATTCGATATTGCCGTGCTGATGAAGCGCAACCGATTGACACTTCGGGCATTGCAACGCAGGACTGGATTTCCGCGCTCTGACAGTGCGATCTATTGACGGCGGATCTGGTCTGCGGACAAGGTTAAGGCAGTGCGGACACGGCAAACGGACGCGGGTTCTTACCGATTGATTGTAGGCTTCTTGGGACCAAGTTTCACCACAAGTACACTCTAATTTGTCTGCTTTTTGCAAAACCTCACGGCACTCAAAACATCGCGGCGTGTTACGCAGAGCCAGTCGGCAGTCGCGCCAGAGCAACCGTTCTCCGCAATGCGTGCAGTGAAACCAATTTTCGCGCGTACCGCCCTCCGCGGAACTAAAGAGTGGGTCAATCCGACGGGGCACTTTTGTGCTACACTTTGGACAAGGCACCCGTCCCTCTCGGAAAACATCGGCGACTGTAGCGATGTCCGTACAGCGCGCATAAAGTTCCCAACCGACATCGTGTAGTAACAAATCGTCGTAGATGCCGAGTCGGGTATATCGGTAAAGTCTTCGGATTTTGATGGGTTTTACGCGAGGTGCCCAATTCATAGTAGTTCCTTCATCTTCTAAGATTTTCTTTTTCATGAATGTAATACTATTTAGATGAATGCAACTCCATAAATTCGTTGACACCGAGTTGTGCCTGTCTGATAATGCTACGCAAGGTGCCTCTATCCAGTTCCTTGTGATTCGGGACAACAACTTGGGCGAATGGCTTATCACGACGCAAAATCAGATGACTGCCCTGCTGTCGTCTTAGGTAAAATCCTACTTTGGCAAGGGTTTTCACACATTCTTTCCCTGAAATCCTCGGTAACCCACTCATACGGCTAACAACAACGCCTCAAAATGTTCTTCAGGTACTGGCAGTCCATCTTCTTTAAGGGCAACAATATATCCGTCAATTGCTTCTCTGATATTGCTGACAGCTTCTTGCTTTGTTTCAGCTTGACTGATACAACCGGGTAAACTGGGGCATTCAGCAACCCAATAACCATCTTCACCCGGATAAATAACCACTTGTCTCACTTTTTACCTCCAATATAAAGACCTTGCTCAAGAACCAAGGTTACGAAAAATTAATCTTTCTATCCGTCCTACAGGTCATGCCGGAATTTGAACGACTTCTCCGGTTTCAACGCTATGGCTAATCGCTTCCAAGACGCGCATGTTCTGGTAGGCATCTTCAAGGCTTGAGTGTGGTTGTGTCCCTGCTTGGAGCGACTGTGCCCAATGCTGCATCTCTTCAAGATAGCCGGGTCTACCGACACCATGATACGCGGTGTTGAGGGTCCATTCCTCAGTCGGCGTATCGGCATAACCGCCACCGAATCCGAGCCATGTCGGATTACGATAACGGCGCAACTTGCGCGTCTCCAGGACCTGAATCGCCTGATTGCCGGTGCCTTTGACAAAAACCATCGCTTCTAAAACCGGACCGGTACCGAGCGTCATCGTGCCCATACCGCCGTTCTCGTAACGCAGATTCACGGACATTGAAACTGTACTGGATGCTGCGTCAACCGTGCCTATCGCGAAGACCTCACTAACCTGTCCCATAAAGAAACGCATGCAATCGGTCGGATGAATCACTTGATCAAGCATGAAGGGCCACGCAAAGGGTGATCCTGCCGCCTGAAGCCGCGGACCCGGTGCGAGGTATCGGGTATGATATTGGCAGACTGCCCCGAACTCATCTTCGTCCATTAACCGCTTGGCAATCTGGTGTGCGGGCGCATGTCGCCACATTGTGCCGACCATACCTGTTTTGCCAGTCTCAATAGAGGCATCAACGAGCATTTTCGCCCCTTCAGCCGTAGTTGCAGGCGGTTTTTCTGTATAGATATGATAGCCGTGTTGGAGGCACGCAATACCGATGTCGCGATGCAGTTTATCCTCTGGTCTACCGACAACAGCGACAGCGTAGAGATCTTCATTTTTGAACATCTCGTTGTAATCGGTATAGTGGCGGAGCGCGCCGAACCTTCGGGCATTCGATTCCGCCTTCTCTTCTCTCGCTTCCAAGGCTACGGGCTTTCCGATCGCAAAGATCGCCGCCAAGCTGGCG
>JAPPDN010000802.1 GCA_028824575.1 Candidatus Poribacteria bacterium
GGGATGCCCCCCTTGGTCACCCTATTGGCGAAAAAGGGAAACAATACGACAACCGCGAGGACATCTTCATCCGCGAGTTTACCAACGGCTGGGTGGTCTATAATCGCAGCAAGCAAGCACAGTCGATAGAACTCCCGATGCAAGCCACCGGTGTGTATTCTGGTATCACCAGCATGCAGCACACTGTGCCAGATTTAGACGGAGAGATCTACCTCAAAAGTCTCACTCCACTTGCGGATGTCAATGACGATGGTATTGTGAATGTCCTTGACTTAGTGCTTGTTGCTAACGCGTTTGGCGAAGCGGAACCGGATATGAATGGTGATGGTGTCGTTAATATCTTGGATTTAGTCATCGTCGCTAACGCCTTTTAAGGATGTAGATAAACTCAAAATTGTTTCAAAGGAGGCTATTGATGAAACTACAAACATTTCGTAAATTTTTATGGCTTTGTTCATTATTGGTATCAGTTGCGGGATACGCGCAGGAAGCACCCGAGACGTGGATGCCAGATGCGAACTTGCGTGCAGCAGTCATAGAAATGCTGGAGTTACCAGAAGGTGTGGCACTCACTAAAGAACATCTCAAGTCGTTGCCCCACCTGGAGGCACGGAACAGTGAAATAAGCAACTTGGGTGGCTTGGAATATGCCACTAATTTGATGGGGTTAGGACTTTGTAAAAACCGGATCAGTAATTTGTCTCCGTTATCAGATTTAGTTCAGATGGAACATCTTTCGCTATGTGTGAATCAGATCTCAGATATTTCAGCACTTTCTAAATTAACGAATCTTAAATTACTTGATTTAGGATCAAATAAGAAGATTTCAGATATCACAACACTTGCGAATCTGACGCAATTGGTAATACTGAATATCGGTAATAATTTAGTTGAGGACATTACACCACTGGCTAATTTGAAACAACTTAGTAACCTCAGAGCAGATTCAAATAAGATTAATGATCTCAGTTCACTCGCAGGTTTATTTCACCTAAGAGAACTGAACCTTAGGAAGAATCATATTACAGATGTCAGTCCATTAGCGAATCTGACACAATTGGAAAAACTGGAGATACGGTATAATCCTATCAGAGATTTTAGTGCGTTGCAGCATTTGAATCTTACCCTATTTGAGTATGATGAGTTTTGTGAGGTGCCACCGTTCCCGATTGAAAATCGTATAGCAATGCGAAGTTTTCCATCGATTTTTCACGCATGGGGACCACTCATTGAGGAGATAGACCAACTTTTTATTGATCGCGAGACATTCACGACTGCGGAACGTATAGCACCTCATGATCTCTACTGGGAAACTTTTTTCCATTTAGAAGAGTTTACCACGCCACCATCACCAACCCTTGACTGGGTAACCAAAATGGTCGGTGATATAGAGCAGGCAAAAGTGCGTCGTCAAGAAATTCTAAACCTAAACCCGAATATGCTGTTTTTTGTTGGACTCAGTTGGAGTTATTCTAGTGTACGGCAATTTCCAGATGATTCGGATTATTGGGCAAGAGATGCTGATGGAAACAGAATCAAAGATGCATGGGGGGTATTTGATGAATACGTATGGAATTTCTTAAAGCCGGAAGTCCAAGACTTCATTGTGGAAAAGGCAGTAGGTTATTCGGAATGCGGTCTTTTTGATGGAATTCTTTTAGATGCCTTTGTAAACAATGGTATCACGTACACTCGACATGCTTTTCCTGACGCAACAGATGAAGAGATGCTTGCGGCAGTTACTAATATCTTACGCGGAATCCGCGAGCGCGTGCATGAGGATTTTTTGATTATCATCAATGCAGGCAGGTCAAAACCGACAGCGTTTACGGAGTATGTAAACGGGAGTTTCATGGAATTGGGTAAGGATTATCCGGGCGGATACAACCACAAAGGGTTGCAGCAAATTGAAAGCACACTGCTTTGGTGTGAAGAAAATCTCAGAGCACCACAGATCAATTGTTTAGATGCCTTTGGAATTGGCACGCAATTGCCGGACAGCTCTGAAAATCTGCGAAACATGCGTGTAACTACCACATTAAGCCTTACGCATTCGGACGGTTATATGCTTTACAATATGGGATTAAGCGACATAGACCGAAAATTAGAGCCGCAAGCGCACATCTGGTACGATTTTTGGGATGCCGATCTCGGTCGTCCTGTCGGCGGCACAGAAACAAAAGGGCAGCTTTACGACGACCGAGATGGCGTATTCATCCGGGAGTTCACCAACGGCTGGGCGGTCTATAACCGAAGTGGCACGGAACAACAGATCGAGTTCCTAGAAGGGGTGTCGGGCGTTGCCAGCGGTGTAGAGGACAAACGCTCGCACGTGCTACCCGACTTAGATGGCGAGATTTATCTGAAATCGGAACCGGGGTTAGAAACCGCTCCTACAGTGGATGTCAACGGCGATGGCGTAGTGAATATACAAGATTTAGTGATAGTAGCGAATGCGCTTGGTAAAGCGGAACCGGATCTGAATGGCGATGGCGTAGTGAATATTCAGGATTTGGTGATTGTAGCAAATGCTTTTGAGTAAGGAGATTAGTCTATGGGAATAAGAAAGATACATCGTAAATCGTTAGGGTTTCAGCTGCTCTTCATATCTGTTATGGGCATGCTTGTCTATAATGCTTCTGTCTATGCAGAAGATGCCAAGGAATGGATGCCGGATGCGAATCTCAGGCAAGCCGTGCGCGAAGTTTTAGAGTTACCTGCAGACGAGCCTTTGACAAAAGAAAAAATGCTACAACTGACGAAATTACATGCAATAGACAAGGGCATTACGAATATACAAGGATTAGAATTTGGCATAAACTTGACAGAGCTCGATTTAGCCGGTAACCCAGTAAAGGACATCAATCCACTTCAGGGGCTGATACAACTGACGCACCTGGGTCTGGGTTCTACCAACCTGTCAGATTTATCGCCATTAGCATCTCTGACATCCCTTGTGGATATGGATTTAGGGGACAACCAAATCTCAGATGTCTCGCCACTTTCTGAATTAACTTCCCTTACAAAAGTGGATTTACAATACAATCAAATCTCAGATTTATCACCATTAGCCGGTTTGATATCCCTGAGAGATATAAACTTGATAAATAACCCGATCAGCGATTTAAGCCCACTTTCAAATCTCACGAATTTAGAAGTATTAGATATCTATTATGGTAAAATTTCAGATGTGTCCCCGCTTGCGGGTCTTGAGAAACTTCCGATATTAGTAATGCCCAGCGCATTGCGTGCCGTAGTCCGAGAGGAACTTCGTTTGTCTAATGTAGTGCCCTTGACCAAAGATAATATTAAACAACTCACAAGATTGGATGCGTGGAAAAAAGGCATTGTGAATATCCAAGGGTTACAATTTGCGGTAAACCTGACGGAGCTCGAGTTAGGCGATAATCCAGTAAAGGACATCAGTCCACTTCAAAGTCTAATGAACCTGACACACTTGGGGTTAGGTGCGACCAACATATCAGATTCAGATTTACCCCTACTCTCCACACTAACAGGCCTTAGGTATTTAACTTTATGGAGCAACCATATCTCAGATTTATCGCCACTCTCCGAACTGACAGACCTTGTCGGGTTGGATTTAGGTGGCAACCATATCTCAGATTTATCACCACTCTCCGAACTAATAGACCTTGTAGAGCTGGCTTTAGGTGACAACCAAATCTCAGATTTATCGCCATTAGCCACGCTGATAAACCTCAGAGATTTGAGTTTGGTAAATAATCCGCTCAGCGATTTAAGACCCCTTTCCAATCTCACGACTTTAGAGGTATTAGATATCGCTTATTGTAAAGTTTCAGATGTGTCTCCACTTGCGGGACTTGTAAATCTTCGGGTATTAAAGATGCTCCATAACCCGACGAGAGATTTCACACCGCTTTTAGGACTAAAGAATCTTACAGACTTCGATAACGGTGGCATCTGTGAGATTCCGCCCCTTCCACCATCTGTTACGGAACGTATTGAGAATAGAACCTTCCCGTCAATAGCATTACCAGCATGGAGTCTTGTCCACAAGACAGATACATCAAAATGGTTGACTCGGTGGGCCGATCCCGATGTCTACTATGATGTCGCAACGAAACACGATGCGTATATTTACGCACTTCTTTTCGGTTTGGGTTGGCAGTTGACACCGACAGAACCTACCGAGGGTTTAGCAACACGACTTGTTGGACAGCCTGAGTCCG
>JAPPDN010000985.1:0-1177 GCA_028824575.1 Candidatus Poribacteria bacterium
ACTCATTCTGCGGCGGGGTGTGGTGTTTCGGGTGTCAGAACGATCCGGTTACCAACAAACTGCCGATCTCCTACATTATTTCTTTCCAGTCTTTCAATGATACTTCCTTTTGGCAATTCGGCAGAAGGCATATCGACATAAACTGTGATAAGATAGTTTCCGGGCAACGGTTCCCACGGCACACTCACGGTGATTTGTGCATCAGGTGGGATTTCGGAAATTATCTGAACACCTTCAATCGGTGGGGTGTTCTGTAGTTCTGAAAGCGTAGGGATAGACGCGATATTTGTGCCAGAATTCTCAGTTTCGGTGTCTACCGTTTTCTGAAAAAAGTGGACAGTGACATTTCGGGCGGTTTTGGTTCCCTGATTGCGGATTTGCGCTGAGAGCGTGAAGGGCGGTGTGGTGCCCCATGTGATCGTCTGCTCCAAAAGGACAAGATCCACTTCAGGTTCAACATATCCAACATCATAAGTAACAGTCTCTGTTCGTAGGATACGTCCGGCTTTTAATTTCACTTGTAGGTAATAATCGATAATATCGCCATCGGGATGTCCGGGGATAGGTTGCTCGCTTCTATAGGTGGTGCCGCTATGAGGTGCTACAGGAATTGCGAAAAATTCTCTACCATCCCAACTCCAAAAAAGGGTCATTTCGTCAATAGCACTTTCGTTAACGACGCTTGTGTAAAGATAGGCGGGTTGGTTTGGTTGAACGGGAAATGGCGTAAGGCGCACGTTATCAACGTATTGTGATAGGGTGTTATAGGTGGCATATCCGATTGCATCAGCGTCTGAATTCCATGCGTAGGCTTGCACGCTGCCCGTATCAAATTCGGGATCCGTTGGAAGTTGTATTCGCGTTGTGAACCGTCCGTTAACGACAGAGACTGTCTCTTTTTCCGGCGGTATATCGTTGCCAGTTTCAGTTGTTGGCACGACACTAATTTCAGCATCCCCGCTAAAACTCTGGTCGGGTAGTATTCCAGTGACGGTGACGAGGTTCTCTTTGAAAGTACTTTCGGTGGATAAACTGCCGAAATCTATTGCCACCTCCATCTGATTGTTTGGTATTTTCAACTGTGTCGCCGGGTCACCAAAGAGGGTGAAGACTTCGGTCAAATCGAGAAATCCGGGGGTGTTTACGAGAAATTGGGTTTTGGCTTGGGCGAAGATAG
>JAPPDN010000985.1:1187-4208 GCA_028824575.1 Candidatus Poribacteria bacterium
CACCAATATTCTGGGTGTGCCCTTTGAAAAGAACATCGAAGATTTCGCGGTTGAGAATGTAGTCACCATCTAAGAGTCCGATACTGGTGGCTCCAATAACAGCGATAGCACCCCCATTTTCCGAGCGGAGGAGTTCTTCAGCGAGACTGTTTTTGGTGCCGTCAAATGCACCGGTGTAACAGGTCATGCTGATGACTAATGGAAGTTGTGAAATATTGGTTAAATTTTGTTCAGGATCCTCAAAGTCAAGCATGCGGCTGTCTGACCAGATACCACCACCGCCGTGCCCAATATAGTTGATAAGACTTGCACCGTTGTTGAAGCCGTCGATAACCCGTCTGGCGATAGGCGTGGTAACACTTTCGTCAATGCTCAGATCCAGTTCATCTTTATAGGGTGCATAGATGCGTTCGGTCTCATACCTGTTCCTGAGTTGATTGCGCGAGATGAGTCGATCAATCTGAGAATGGAATGTGTTATCCGAGCCTGCAAGCATCAGCAGCCGTTTGTGCCAGGGGCCCACCGGTGAACTGGTTTCATGTTTAATTGTGCGTTCAACGAATATGCGGGCATCGACGCGATTATTCGCAGGCATCCTCCCGATGAGCATATCTGGAAAACTATCTTCACCGCGGAATGTGACGAACTGATGATCACTTGCACTCGATCCGTAGCCTGGAATTTGCACACGTATCGTTGGCACAAAATTGCTTTCGTTTTTCATATCGATGTGCGTATCGCCTACAAGCAGGACATACGTTGGGGCAGGCGGCTGCCAATTGGCGTAGGCATATTTAAGGAACTCACGGATGGCATTTGCGTTGAGGATGCCGTGATTAAATTCGTCATAGATATCTTGGACATCAACAATTTTGCTCCGCATTCCTTGTTGGTTGCGAAAGTCGGCAAGCGGTTGAACATCGTTGATAAAGTTTGCGTGTGCGATGATAATGTAATCTGCTCCGTTATGCGTGCCGCGCAGATCGGATGGAGTGTCTACCGAAATTTTCGGTTTTCGGAATTGGTTCCGAGTGAGGGCGATGTATTGGGTGGTTGGGTCCTTCTCGTCTTTAGGACTGATTTGCGTGGAGCGGAAGATAATTCTATAAGTACCAGGGGCATCCTCATCAACAAGAGCCGATAATCCATCATAGCGGGTACCGTCGATCCCATAAATTTCGACATCAGGGGTGGAGAAGTTCTTTAAGATAACCTCGAAATTCGGATTTACAGCACCGGTTTCGTCCGGGAACGGCGTGATTGCAAAGGGCAGTACATCCGATTTTGCGTCGAAATTCCGCCAATAGTCGACTTGGATCCAATTCAATAAGATAATGTCAATAAGCTCTTCGGGACTTCCGGGGTTCATAATCTGAAGAACGTTGCGTCCATCCTGAAGGAAGGATTGGGAAAGTTCTTGGTTCTGAAGTTGATATTCGGTTTCACCGGTCCATCGTGCTTCTTCAAGTCTGATTTTATCGTTGAGCCATATATCGCAGTCATGCCCTGTGTTGGATCGACCGTGGAGGCTCACGCGGACCGTTGCGGGGCGGGCGGTATTTGCGAGACCTACAAGCGTAAAGTTGAACGACTTTGATGCCGGGGCAGTCAGTTGTGCCCAGAACCAGCTATCATCTGGGAGTGCCGGTAGTTCAGTTAGCCTAAATGAACGGGTCTGTAAACCTGCGCCGAATTCTTGGTATGTTTGCCCTTCTGCGAGATTTACATCCCGGAACCTTCTAAAAGTGTTATCTTTCTCGAAATGGGCACGTGTCAGAAAAAGCTTGTGATCTTGTGTATCGCTTGTCCGTGTGAAGGCGGTTTTCGTTACCATCCGACTCCCGGGTCCCGAGTTCCATGAAAGCCAATAGATGTTCTCATCGGTGAAGGGATCAATGTAACTGGTCTCTCCGTGCTGGCGTTCGCCGTAGAAGATAATTTCATCTGTTAAGTCGAACCTGCCATCGTTTTCGCCGCGAACAAAGATCGGAATCTGCGCCCCTTTGTTTATCAACTTCAATGTCCTCGGCATGATAGCCGTAACATCGGCACCCGCTGCGGCGAGATCTGACGCGGTAATGCTATACATCCGGGATTCCGTAACGCTGATCTTATACTGTGGATGCGTGGAAAGCACACTCGGGGCTGATGGTGCTCGGGCAATCGGTAAACGCCACTGCTCGACGTTTTGTGGGTTAATAAGCAGATCGTTGAAGATGGCATTATAGGCAGCGGATTCGGTACGTAAACCACTCGGCATTGCGGAGGGTGAAGCGTTCACACCACGTGTAAGCGTTTTTATAAAACGCACTTCAACTACAAGCCGGTGGTAGAGTCTCACTTCACGGCGGACAGGGTTATACTGAACAGGATTGAGTTGGATAGGGAGGATACGGTTTTCTCGCAACCATCCATCTTCACTGATTTCATCAAGGCTGTCGGGGGAAAAGCGGTCCTTTTGTGGCTGTTTCGCGCTTTGCGGTACTGGTGTATAGACAATCCTTTCCACGCTGCGTGTACTGAAACGCTTTTCGACAATCCGTAACTGAAAATCCACATCGGCGGGGACAGCGAGGAGTCTGGTCTGGACAGGGAGACGTGGTGTCCCCTGTTCGGTAGTGAACCGGCAGTTAGGGAAAGAGATCACCTGACTTTCAACTTTGTCTATTCCAGTTTCGGTGTTACTGCTACCAAAGTGAAAATCGGATTCAGGGATGAGCAGTTGGATTGTTATACCTTGCGCGGTAGCACTCACTAATTCAACATTCCTTTGCGGAACCGTGCTACGCCTTGTAGGAATACGGGAACGTTGATCGCTTGAAGTGATCGGTGCGGCTGCTGCGCTTCCATTTCGGACAGGCAAGGCACCAAAATCTAAACAGAAGAAGAATATTATGAATAGCGTTGGTAACCATAGGCGCACGGTTGTGCGTATCTTCAACGGAGACATTTGCATTAAAGGATTAACTCCAGAGTGGTCTATTGCTAAACTGACGGTTGTAATTTTAAGATACCTGTGAG
>JAPPDN010000620.1 GCA_028824575.1 Candidatus Poribacteria bacterium
CTGATTTTGATAGACTTATCAAGTGCCTGGGCGAGAAGAATATTAAAGATGCTTGGCATATTTATACAGCAGACAAGTACGGTATGAATTTTTTTCTAACAATGGACTTCAAAATTGTCAAAACCATTCAGAGCCAAAAAGGCAATAGAGAAATTAAAGGCTTAAAAGTTCAAGTTGTCACGCCTAAAATGTTAGGCGAACTGATCGAGATACAACCAATGCGAAAAGGGACATTTCAAGTGTTGCACAAAAATACGATCTTACAAGACGATTCGCAGACAAAATACACTCAAGCGTAAAGCATGCGTGAAAATACTGCTCAACAGGACGCCCCTAGATGTTATGGAGTTACCCCGTTTTGGATGCTGTTGCCGAATTGGTGTAAGAGGGAGAGGTTGGTGAGGTCCCCGTGAAGTTGAAGGCGCAAAATAAAGAAAAGGTGCTGGATGTACTGGCACAGACGCACGGCATTTGGAAAGACGACGAGGGAATTGCGGCAGCTTTTCGAGAAGTTGAAAAGGAATGGGATGAATGGCAGAAGAAAATCGAGGCGTATTGATTGATACGTCCATTTTGATTGCCCATCTACGAGGCAGATTATCCCTTGAAGAAAGAGTAAAAACGTTATGTCTAATCCTACACCTACTGAGACGTTCATACCGACACTGGAAGTGCCTCAGTTCAAAGAACACAAAACGGCCCAGGTTGCTGCGATACTCGCAACTTATTGTGGTGGTAAAATCGATGTACATAAACTGGTCAAGTTAATCTATCTCATTGATAGGGAGTCCTTGAAACGTCGGGGAAGTCCAATAACTTATGATCGTCCATATAATACACCATTAGGTCCGACACCGAGTAATACGTATCATCTTATTAATAATCCGTGGACAGGGGAATATTGGTCTCAGTTTTTTTCTTCTCCTGAATCCCCGCATGTCATTAAGTTACTCAGAGGTGATACAGGTGAAGGTAAACTGTCCCGCTTTGAAGTTGATTTGATACGTGAGGTATTTGAGAAATTTGGAAAAAAATCATTTGATGAATTACAGAGATATGTGCATTCTTTGCCAGAGTTTGATGACCCTGGCACGTCCTCTTCACCAATAGATTGGGATACTTTACTCAAAGCTGTGGGATGGTGTGGTGATGATTTGATAGCGATAAAACAAAAACTCAGTGGGAGGGCAATGTTTGAACGCAGGATTAAAAATATGAGTGAAGAAATAAGATAGGGTAAAATATGCCGTTAGCAGGAAGATGTGTATTGATTGATGATTCTGGCGGTCATCATTTATACTTATTTCTTATAGAATGCGTAGGCAATCCACCACAAACAATACTGTTGAACATCACGTCATGGTATCCGGGAACAGATGAAACATGTATCCTTCAACCGAATGATCATCCTTTTGTACAAAAAAAATCGGTTGTTGCTTATGAATATGCGGACATACTTGAGGAATGGCGGGCCAATATTATTCTGCGTGATGGTATTTTTCAACCGCCTATAGCACCAACACTTTTGCTCAAAATTCAACAAGGACTTTGTGAATCAGACCAGACACCAGAAGAAGTAAAAGAGTTTTATCAGAGGTATTGTACATAATCGATAAAATGCTCATGAGTCTGTTAAGTATTTGAGATTCGGGGCTATTGTATATGATCCCCAAAGAGACGGGTAGAGAATTGTAGTTCTACCCGTTTTTATGTTTTTGGGGGAGTGCGGTTGAAGGGGTTATAGATTTGCAAGGCGGAGTTACGAGGAGGTAAGCGGGACACGCGTAGTAGGGAATTATCTCTGGTCACTTACTTCTGAGAATCGCTGCACAGTTCCTCATCGAATCGTCGTTTGGCCTCGGTGGCGGCCCATTGCTCGCATGCTCGTGCTGCCTGGTTGGTTGGTTCGCGAATGTCGGGAAGAACTGGAAGATCGAGTCCGCGAAGCGCGACTTCTACCGCTACTTGGAGCTGTTGTTGGTTCCATCGCCATTCGTCGGAATTGAGATACAGGATCGGCATGGCTATTACTTCCTCTTGACCGGCAAGCAGCTTCTGCAATACAGCCCGTGATGCCTGACGGCGATGGCGTTCGAGGCCAAGCTCATAACGGAGCATCTCGTCACGGTAGATATCTACCCGTCGTCGGACGAAGGAACATTGCTCCTGGGATGGCCGGGACGGACTTCTTATAGTGTCTGTGGTTCGAGCACCTGCTTTGGTTCGGCGGCTACCAAGCCGAAATATCAGGTAGATAACAGCACCTGCAATTAGCACGACAGCGGTGACCAAAATCACCGCAAAAAGACCGTGATTTGTCATATTCTCGTTCATTTAGGCTCCCATCTCCAGGTTATATTCGGCTTTAAGTTCGTCCACTTGCAGTTTTCGCCGCTCTAATTCCGCAATCCGATCCTCAATCTCTCGACGCATGTTCTCATCGGCCGAGATCTCTTCTTGCAACTCTTCTAACAGCTTATTCCTCTCTTCGAGATTGCGCCGACAACTCTCTTCCATTGTCTGAAGAGCCTTTTGTCCGAGGTTATTCAACTCTCGAACAGTGTGTTCAGAGAGGCCTTTAAGAGACTCGTTCAGGCATTCTTCCAGGATAGGAAGCAACCTCTCGACTGCAGAGCCTCGGCCTTTTTGCGTATTCCAAAATCGCTGCCAACCAGTAGTTGCAGTTCTCACAGCGTTCTCCAGAGTCTCACGGTTGAGGGTGTTGAGCAGTTCTGCTTCTGCTTCCTCGCAAATGGTACGAGATGTGACCGGCAGTAAGTGATACTGTGGCATGTGGTCAACTGTCAATCCGCTTACCAACAATGTCTCGGAGAGCTCATTCTCCGCCTGATTGAGCGCACCTTCGATTTTTCTTACTACGTCCCCGATAGCGTCCGCGAGATCGTTACGCTTGCTATACAACTTGCTCTGGATCCCCCATCTTGCTTGGCCTACCAAATTTTCGATATCCTTTATCTGTCTAAGATCGTCGGCGATCCCATAGGAGACGTTATCAATCGTCTCCAAAATGCTTTCTTGCAGAGGACCTTGTGCTTCGTCAAGATCTCTCACGAACTTCTTCCTCGCGTTACCAACAACTGAATTTATCGAATCAATGTTTTCTTTTATTCGCCTGGCTTCTTCTTCGCGATCTTTCGTTGATGCGTTAATTACATCGCGATTGGCCGTCAATATATCTTTGTTTTGAGAGATGCCTCTATCGGCACTTTCGAAGACACTGTCCAAACGTCTTTGATGTGCCAGGATAATACCATCTCCTTTGGTGGCGATGATTTGCCGTTCAATGACATTGCGAAGTCGCTCCAGGCCATGCCGCTCTGGTTCCAGATAGCCCTTGTCGGATAGTCCCCCTTCATGTGCATGCCATGCCAAATCCTCAGACAGTGGACGACCGGCTTCCTGCATGGCGGAAATAAGCGCACCGAGGCCGCTGACGAGTACGATCTGGTCATCATTTCCGAACAGTGACTTCATCCTCAAGTCGTCGCTGTCCCGAGTTTTCCGAATGTGGCTCAGAATGGCCGCTTCGTTGGGCTCCAGATCGCACTTGTTCACCGCGATGATGCGCCGTTGGGGATCGATGTGTGCCAGGTGCTCGTCGATAAATTTCACGTCTGACGCGGTCATGCCTGCTTGTCCTGCGAAGGTGACGCACACTACGGCATCCGCACGTTGGATTCAATCGCGGGTGATGCTGTCACGCACCGGGTTCGGATCCTCGGTTCCGGGAGTGTCGGCTACCGTAACCTGATGGAGCCACGGGCGGTCTGCCCACAATTGCACTGAGTTGACATACGCACTGTATATGCCTCCGCGGCTGCATACGGCCGCAAACCGGGCGAGCTTATCGAGACCATCCTCGGAAATAACGCGCGCAGGATCGGTGAGCAGATCGGATTCCTTAAGTCCCTCCGCACGAGCACTCTCTCGAGCCTCGGCCAGTTCCTGTGCGGAGAGTTCATCCCTCTTGCTTGCTTCCACCACATGGCGAAATTCGTCAGGCGTGTACAGAGTGGCTTTAATGCGTTCCGCCTTATCCCCATCCATGAGTGCGATCTTGGCCGTCATGGTCGTAGCGGAACTCGGAAGCACCTCCTCCGAGAAAAGCAGTGCGTTGAGCAGGGTTGATTTACCACTGTTCATCTCACCACAGACCGCTACAATGAAGCGACCGTCTTGCAGGTTG
>JAPPDN010000196.1 GCA_028824575.1 Candidatus Poribacteria bacterium
TCAGTCGGTAGAGCGCGTCCTTGGTAAGGACGAGGTCACCGGTTCAATCCCGGTCGTCGGCTCCATTCACCGAAAGTAGGGTTTTATTATGCCAAGAGACATTGTAACATTAGCATGTGATGCATGCAATCAGCGGAATTATGTGACAACTCGGAACCGCCGAACGCAGCAAAATCGATATGAGCGAAAAAAGTACTGCCGGTTCTGCCGAAAACATACACCCCATAAAGAAACGCGATAACTTTTTAATCCGTGCAACGGGTATCACACTACCTTAATCGTTAAGTGAGTCTGTGGCACACTACAAAAATCTTGCAGGCCAGTAGCTCCAACGGTAGAGCGTCGGTCTCCAAAACCGAGTGTTGGGGGTTCGAATCCCTCCTGGCCTGCCTTTTATAATTTTATTATGATAACTCGCTTCAAAAAGTATCTTCAGGGAATACATCTCGAATGGCAAAAGGTGACCAAACCGGACGCGAAAGAGGTACAGGGAAGTACCATTACCGTCATTGTCGCCTCTGCCTTATTGGGGCTTTATATCGGGATAATTGATGGCAATTCCGCCTTTCCGAAATGGGCAAGTCCTTTGTCTTGGATTTTTCTCGCAGCACTTCCAGTCGTTGTATTTCTTATCGTGAAAAGTTGGGAGAACCAACCACAGAACGATAGAGATGCCGAGGCTGCCATTGACGGAAACCGAAAGATAATCGCAGCGGCGGTAGCCTGTATCCCTTTAGTCGCTGTACTTGTAAGCCAATATGCCTTGAATACCTCGCTTGAGGGTTTCGGTATGGCTTTCCTCAGAACGCTTTTCATTCGTAGTTGATGTTTTTGTGTTTCGATAGCACATATAACGTATATTGGTGAGTCAGAATATGGATGGATACTGGTACGTCGTTCAGATATACACCGGGCATGAAAAAAAGGTTAAACTTACCCTTGACAACATGATCGCAAGGGAGGAGTTGCAGGACGAGATCTTGCAGATTAATGTTCCGGAGACCGAAGTGGTAGAGGTTAAGGACAGCCAACGGAAAGTTAGCGTCCGGCCCTCCTATCCGGGGTATGTACTTGTTAATACCACCCATGCACTCGGTCCGCATGTCGAGAGCGAGATTGGACAAAAGAGTTGGGCACTCATCCAAGAAACGCCAGGTGTCATGAACTTCTTGGGGCCGCCCTCACATCCATCGCCTTTGAGTCCCGCTGACGTTGAGGCGATGCTCCAGATGTCGACTGAGGAAGAAGAAGTTGTACCAGTCCCAGCAATGGAATACGAGATAGGTGATAAAGTTAAGGTGATCAACGGACCGTTTAGTGGATTCCCTGGCGAAATTGAAGAAATCGACATGGAACACCAACGGTTACGCCTCAGTATTTCGCTTTTTGGTCGTTCAACCTCTGTTGACCTGGGCTTGCTTGAAGTAGAAGAGCTGAACTAAATTAAACGGCGTTGTCTAAATATGAAATCACGGTTGTGAGTGCGTGCCTGATCCGATACGCCGCTTTATAGGCAAACGTGCTTTAGAATTCTCACAATCCACAATAGGGAAAAACAATGGCAAAAAAAGTAGCTGGTGAAGTTAAACTCCAATTGGTATCCGGCCAGGCAACTCCACAACCGCCTGTTGGTCCGAGCCTCGCGCCTTATATGATTAATCTACAGGAGTTTATCAAATCTTTTAACGCCCAGACACAGCATCAAACCGGTATGGTGGTGACAACTATCATTACCTGTTATAGCGACAGGTCGTTTACGTTTGCCGTAAAATCGCCGCCCGCCGCAGTTTTGCTTAAATCTGCAGCGAAGATCGCGAAAGGCTCAGGTGAACCCAACCGAAATAAGGTTGCTTCTGTCACAATGGATCAAATCCGCGAAATTGCCCAGACGAAATTACCTGATTTGAATACAACAGACTTGGATGCCGCAGTGCGGATGGTAGAAGGCACTGCTCGCAGTATGGGGCTTACGATTGGATAGCGAGATCCGGGACCCCGTATACCCATAAACTCGCTTTGGAATAAGGCTACGGAGATACGCTCCACTAACTATCGGAGAATAACATGGCGAAAAGAGGAAAGCGATATACCGAGATCAGAGAGCATGTGGATAGACTCCAACTCTACACAGTAGATGAAGCAGTCTCGCTTTTGAAAAGAACGAGCGGCGCGAAATTTGATGAGACAGTTGATCTCGCATCACGTCTCGGCGTGAACGCACAACATGCCGAGCAGAATATCCGCGGTACCGTCACACTGCCACACAGCACAGGGAAATCAGTCCGTGTCGTCGTCTTCGCCGAAGGCGATCCTGCACGACAGGCTGAGGAAGCTGGCGCGGATTTCGTCGGCACAGATGATCTCGTTGATAAAATCGTTGATGGGTGGCTTGATTTTGACGCAACAATCGCGACACCGGACCTGATGCGTAGTATTATGCCTAAACTTGGACGAGTCCTTGGACCGAGAGGTTTGATGCCTAACGCTAAGGCGGGCACTGTCACAATGGATGTCACTGATGCAATACAGAATATCAAAGCAGGCCAGATTGAATATCGGGTAGAACGCTCATCTGGTGTTGTCCACGTCCCGATTGGCAAAACCTCGTTTGAGGAAAATAGTATCAAGGAGAACCTCAATGCGGTAATGAGTGCACTCGTCACCGCTCGGCCCTCCTCTGTGAAAGGTAGATACATTCGGAGCGTGGCGATCTCAGCAACGATGGGAGTCGGTATCCGGATAGACCCACAACAGTTTGTATAAAACGCAGGCGATACGATATGGAAATAGTCTTTACAGCTGAATAGAGTCGTAGAACGTAGGTGCCATCGGCTTAATTGCCTACCGAGGCTTGAATGGAATGGAGCAAAGGGCGTGCTTCTCAAAGCGCATATCCGATCTGATTGCCCACTGTTGCTTTCTCCGTTTATGTGAGCCTCCAGGCACCTGGAGGCTTTTTGCATGCAATCGTATACCCAATTAGCCCGTTTGTATGGAAACCGAAGCGACGTGATGCGGTTTTTATACAACTCACGCAGAAAGGAACTGACACATGCCGAATCAGGCGAATGTTCAGCAAACAGAACAAATTCGTGAGATTTTTGACAGTGCCGATGTTGTTCTGTTAACAGACTTTCAAGGACTTACCGTCCCAGAAATTGATGAGCTCCGGAATCAACTCCGAGCATCAGATATCCGGTATAAGGTCTGTAAGAACACTTTAGTAAATGTTGTCGCTGAAGAGAGAGGTATTGAAGGGTTGACACCTTACCTCAAAGGAAATACAGCCCTCGCTACCGGTACAGATCCGGCGACATCTTCAAAAATCTTGCTCGCATTTGGCGAGGAACACGAAAATTTAAAAATCAAGGGCGGGATTCTCGGTACGCAGGTGATTGACGCAGCGGGCGTTGAAGCACTTAAGGATATGCCGTCACGAGAAGTCCTTGTCGCTAAAACCGTTGGACTTATCGGCGCACCACTCACTGGCCTCGTACGAACCCTACATCAAGGGTCCCCCGCTAACGGGATAGTGAATGTACTTAGTGGAACAATACGTCAGGTAACCTCCGTACTGACACAGGTTACCGAGCAGAAGAAAGAGGCAGAAAACGCCTAACGTTTATACTAAATATCATAGGAAAATTGAGGCACTGGGTCTCGCTTTTCCTACACCACTTGATCGGAAAACTCTAATCAAGTCAATTGTGTACGACTTATAGAAAGGATACAAACATGGCCGCAGATATGGAAAAAATGATTGAGGAAATTAGCAACATGACCGTTCTGGAACTTTCCGAATTGGTCAAGGCATTGGAAGATAAATTTGGAGTCAGCGCATCAGCCGCACCGGCAGTTGCTATGCCGGGCATGATGCCCGCCGCAGATGGTGCAGCCGCAGCTGGAGAAGCAGAAGCCGCAGCTGAAGAGAAAACCGAATTTGATGTGCAACTCAAAGAATTCGGTGCCAATAAGATTCCAGTTATCAAAGAGGTTCGTTCACTCACTGGGCTCGGCTTGAAAGAAGCAAAAGAGAAAGTCGAATCCGCGCCAGTCGTCATTCAAGAAGGTGTCTCGAAAGAAGATGCTGACAAGGCGAAAGAGCAGCTTGAAGAACTCGGCGCAGTCGGCGAAATTCTCTAAATCGGGGTCAAGACGGCATGCTTTAGCTTGCGGGATGTAGGCACCGTGTGATGCATAGG
>JAPPDN010000343.1 GCA_028824575.1 Candidatus Poribacteria bacterium
CGTCCTGCACGTCGCCCTTCAGCACGCCCGCCTGGATGGCGGCGCCGATCGCGAATGAGAACGGAGATGTTAGTGTTCTAAAATATCGCTGAAATCCAATAGATCATCGTATACGCAAAAACGTAGTGAAACCCAACGTCATACCGTCAGCAAAAGCGTTGGGTTTCACTTGGTTTCCGTTTGATATAGCATACATGAAAGAACTTCATTTTTCTACAACTTCTCAGTGGTTTGATAGAAGTCGTTCAACCCAACCTACAATGCCTAAATAGGGCATAGCGATTGAAAAATCGTGCCTACCAATTCATATTTTCCCTTGAAAAACTGTTGACATTCACCTATATGTTGAGGTATCCTTAACTTGAAAATTGGTGACCTACACAATTGCTGCCAAAATGTCAGCGTGGCTGCAAACTGCCTCCTTTGTGAATGGCAGACCTGAAATAAAAAAGGGAGATACAACCGAATGGGACTGATTAAGAAACAATACATTTTTGTTTATACACTCACCTTCTGTGCGACACTGTTCTTTGTGTTTCCACTGATGACGGTGGCACAGACCGTTAGCATTCCCGACGCGAATCTGCGTGCGGCAATTGCGACAACTTTAGGTAAAGCACAGGGGGACACGATTACGGTGGAGGAGATGGCGACGTTGACGGACCTTGAGGCGCATAACGCTGGCATACGTGATTTGACAGGACTCGCATTTGCAACAAATTTGGAAGAGATAAAATGCAATAATAATTTGATATCCGACCTGTTACCACTCACTGGCTTGATTAATCTGCGTGTTATAGAATTGCGGGACAACGTGATAAGTGATTTGTCACCGCTCGCCGGATTAATCAATTTGGAGTGGCTAATTTTTACACATAACTCAATATCTGATCTCTCCCCAATTGAAGAATTGATCAATTTGTTCGGTTTAGCTGTTGAGGATAATTTGATATCGGACCTCTCTCCGATTTCTGGTTTGATAAAACTTGAAAGGATATGGCTGCACGAAAACCCGCCAATTGATCTCTCCCCCCTCGAAGGATTAATCAGCCTAAGAACCATCAACTCTTGGGGGACCCCCATCATATCAGATCTTTCTCCCTTGGCAAAGTTACCAAAATTGCAGGTTATAGATATTTGTGGTGGAGAGATATCGGACCTCTCTCCATTGGCAAACGCAACAGGATTGAAAGAATTATCCTTTGCTGGCAATGAGATTTGGGATCTGTCACCCTTGGTGAACCTAACGGGGTTGACGCGTCTGAATCTGGAAAATAACGAAATAGAAGATGTATCACCGCTCGCAGGATTAATTAACTTGACTTCGCTAAACCTTGAAAACAATGAAATATTGGACTTTTCGCCTTTAGATGCCTTGCCTGAAAATATACATATCATTCGGCACAACAACCCCGGATTCACACCCACAGCACCCAAAATAGAGGGACCGTGGCTGTGGGTTATTGCACCGACAGATGGTATGTCCGGTTCAGAAGCAGCTGCTTCTGGGAGAGATTTTCTGGCAGAAGTCAGTGGTGGGGAAGTAACAGAGTTGGTGATCGCTACAGGGGGGGCGGTGGTAGGTGAACCGGTTGGGAATAAAGTCTGGACAGTTGGTGAGCTCTCTCGGAGAGGTGGCAATAACATAAATGATATGGTGAACGCTACGGCTTTGGGATTGGGTGATATAAATCATCATGTAGCCTACGGATCAATTACCGTCGAATCACTGAGCCAACAGCGCACAAGGATGTTTGTCGGTAGTGGTGATGCTGTTAAGGTTTGGCTCAACGGTGTTTTGGTTCACACCGAACCTGTAGATCGGGATGCTGACGATTATCAGGAGAGTTTCCCTGTCACATTAGAGCGGGGAACAAATATCTTGTTAGTCGCTGTCTACGAGGGTGAAGGCTGGTGGAGCGGTTTTTTTGGGTTTGATACCGGCTCGGAATTCACAGTATACTTACCGGGGCCTTCATTTGTGTTGGATACGCCGCGTGTTGCCGATATAAATGAAGATGGAAAAGTGACCATTCTGGACCTGATCTTGGTCGCGCGCGACTTCGGAAAAATAAAACCTATTAACCCTCGAACGGATGTAAACAGTGATGGAAAGGTCAATATATCGGACCTGACCCTTGTGGCACGAAGTATGGACGCAGAGGCAGGGAACGCAGCCCCCTCCGCTGTTGCTATGAGCAGTGCGATTTCTCCGGCGATCATACAGGCGTGGATAGTACAGGCGCAGATTGAAAGCAATGGTTCACTTGTGTTTCAACAGGGTATTACAAGCCTTCGACGGCTTTTAGAGACGTTAATCCCAAAGCAGACGGCATTGCTTGCGAACTATCCCAACCCGTTTAACCCTGAGACATGGATACCTTACCAACTCGCGCATGCAAGCGACATTCAAGTTCATATCTATGCAGCGACTGGTGTTTTGGTCCGGACACTGGATTTAGGACATCAGGCTGCTGGTATCTATAGCGACAGAAGCCGAGCAGTATATTGGGACGGTGAAAATGAGATAGGAGAACCTGTCGCGAGTGGCGTCTATTTTTATACGTTGACAGCGGGTGATTTCACGGCAACCCGCAAGATGCTGATAAGGAAGTAAATTACCATTGGAAGCAAGAACGGTTAGGCGCGGTTTTGCGGCGTACTCGCCCCAATTTGGTTTCTCACACGCGGCAACCCAATTTTGCTTCGCAGTGAGAATGCTTTACATTTGCGATCTGCATTCCAACCGCCTCGGATGGAAATAAAAACAATAGATGTATCTTCAAAGGAGATTGGTGATGAGAACAAGTAAATACATAGCCCTCGTTATCTTAACATTCCTCGGACTGGGGTTTAGCACAGTAGAGGCGCAAGAAAATCTCGCGCAAGAGGCGTATGCGATCTTTCAACAAAACTGCCTCGGTTGCCATGGTGAACACGGTGCCTTTACGGAAGACCTTATCATTGATCGCGCCGCACTCATTGCCTCTGGGACGATTGTTCCGAGGAATCCGAATGCTTCCGAGTTCTTAAAGCGGTTAATTGAAGATACACCCGAAAAACCGAGAATGCCGTGGGGACAACCCGCACTCTCAGATGATGCGATTCAAACGATTCGGCTTTGGATTCAAGCAGGCGCGCCGGATTGGGAGATGCAGTATGACATCAACTTCATAACGACCGATGCGATGCTGGATACCATTCAAGCGCATCTTGAGGGGCTTTCGGCATTTGATCGTCCATCTGCGCGTTATTTTACGTTGACGCATCTCTATAACGCTGGCGAAAGTCCTGAAGCACTTGATGCCTATAAGATCGCGCTCTCGAAACTCGTCAACAGTCTCTCTTGGGGTTTTGATGTCATTAACCCGCAACCAGTTGACCTCCAAGAGACGATCTTTTACATTGATCTGCGCCACTACGAATGGGATGTCAGAAACGAGGCGTGGACGCAGATTGAACGGGAATATCCCTACAGCATTGACTTTGATCCAGAAACGCAAGCGGGTCTCCACGAAAAGTTGACGCATTTGCGCACAGAGATGGCCTGCGAAGTGCCGTTTATTCATGTGGACTGGTTCCTTGCGAATGCGTCGTTACCACCGCTTTACCACGATATTCTGGATCTCCCAGAGACGGATCGGGAGTTAGAACAACAGTTGGAAGTCAATGTTACGAGAAATATTGACAGTGCGCCGGGTGTTCGCGTCTGGCGTGCGGGTTTCAACGATTCAGGGGTATCAAATAACAATCGCGTCGTAGAACGGCACACCTCGCGATATGGTGCGTATTGGAAAAGTTACGATTTTGCGGGGAGTGTAGGTCCACAGAATATCTTTACGCATCCGCTGACTTTCAGAGCCGACGGTGGTGAGGTGGTGTTCAATCTACCGAACGGTTTGCAGGGGTATTATATCTCCGATGCGTCAGGGAATCGGATAGATGAGGCACCAACAAATATCGTTTCCAACCCTGCGGCGAGCAACCCTGCCGTGCGGAATGGTCTCTCTTGTATCGGTTGCCACACAGAAGGGATGAAGACGTTTGAAGACGAAGTGCGCGCGGTTGTTGAAAAATCACCTGATGGCCCGGTGAAAAATCAGGGGTTGCGACTGTATGTGGAGCAATCGGTGATGGATGATCTTGTAGAGGAAGACACGGAACGTTACAGGGCGGCACTCGAAAAGACCGG
>JAPPDN010000921.1 GCA_028824575.1 Candidatus Poribacteria bacterium
AGCAAAGTTAAGACAAGTGTTGTTGCCCAAATTCAAGTGGTGTCAAATAGCTTAACGCTGAGTGAAGACGTTTCTGGTTACACACCTGTGTGATAAGATGCCCGATGCGTGCTTTGGCTTCGATTATATCATCATAACCATCACGGTAAACCTCTTCCTCCTTGACGGTGCAGTACACCAAGTAGCTGATTGCAGTTCCATCAGATATTCTTTATAGCGTTTTATCCAGAAAACAAAAAGAACATTCCGTAGACGCAGCACCGTTCTTCTTCAATATCAAACCGCGCCTACCATTAAGTGCCAACATATTTCTATAATTCAGTATAAATGATCCTGGGCTTACAAAACTGACCAATAGGTATGGTTTCCTAACCATTACAACAGAACCCTATAACCTCGAAAAACTAAAAAATGTCGTATGTTTGCCAAGATTATTATAACGCAAGTTGCCACTGGTTTATTCTCACTGCGAAGCAATAGCACTCCTAATGAAGATTAAGAATTTAATCGGGTAATTTTCAGTTTTTTATCGGAGCCAGTGCGGTTAGGAATACAGATTGCAAATGTAAAGCAAAGACAAATTTTGCCGCGTGTGGGCAAAATTTGGGTACACCGCAAAACCGCACCTACCGGACCTGGAGTCATTTCTATAGAAATGACTTGACCGTATATAGGGTATTGTCGTATAATTTTACACATTAAGACAATATATAGATAATTTTCAAAATAATTTTACGTTAAATTATAGACTTACGCCGTCCCTTCGCAGATAGTGCTACTATACAGGTAGTAACTTGGGTTATTATAGAAAAATTAAGGCAAAGTCGATGAATTAATACAATAGAAATACTATACGGAGACGAGAATATGTCAATTGATGAACTCAAACGTGAAAACGCCGAGTTAAAAGCTGCCAAACTCGAATTGCAAGGTCAGATCGGCCTGATGCAAACCATTTTTGACAATCTCAGTGAGGGGGTAGTAGCCTCCAGTTTAGAGGGTGAGTTTTTTCTTGCAAATCCGATAGCGCAGGAAATTGCCGGGATGGGGCCAAGCGAAGGCGAAGGTCATCCTGAAGAATGGAGTGAGATTTACGGCACGTTTTATCCTGATGGAACTACGCCATATCCTTCAACTGAACTCCCACTCGTCAAAGCCATGCGCGGTGAAGTCACTGATAATGTTAAGTTGTTTCTTCGCAATCAGAACAGGCCGGAGGGTATTTTCATCAATGTCAGTGGAAGACCGCTATTCAACGAGGTTGGTGACTTAATAGGTGGTGTTGTGGCTATACGCGATATCACCGACATGGAGGCGATTCGGGATCAATTAGAAATAACAGTCAACCAGTTGCAAACGCAGAATGCGGTGATGGATGCGATTTTTAATTCTATTGGTGACGGTATTGCCGTTGTAGATAAGGATGGAAAATATGTGATGTTTAATGATGCTACCAAAAGAATGGGAGCTCAGGATATGGAAAATATATACACCACGGAAGCCTCCGAAAAATTTGGGATCTTCCGACCAGATAGTGAAGATTTTTTTTCTCCTGATGAACTGCCGCTCGCTCGGGCACTGCGGGGTAAACATTCGGATAACATTGAGATGCTTATACGGAATCTGCAACTGCCCGACGGGAAAGATGTTAGTATCACTGCTAGGCCTATATATGACAAAAACGGTGCTATAGACGGCGCAGTTTCTGTTATTCGTGATATCTCAGAACTCAAATCAGCACAGAATCAGTTAACAATAATAAACGATGAATTGACCGCTCAAAGCCAACTCATGCAATCCATTTTTAATAGCATCAGCGATGGTGTGGTAGTCTCCGATCGAGCCGGTCATATCGTAATGTTTAACCCGAGCGCGAAACGAATTGTAGGTCTACCCGCCAAGTCATCCACAAATATAATAAGACGCGAAGAGTGGATGAGAGCGTACAGTTTCTTTTATCCTGATGGAGAAACCCCCTGGCCCACTGATAACTTGCCACTGACACGGGCACTCCGGGGCGAATCAACAGATAACATTGAAATTTTTATCAAAAACGACAAAATGTCGGATGGGATTTATCTCAACTCAAGTAGTAGACCGCTGCAGGACAGTGATGGAAATAAGATAGGTGGGGTCCTTGTCTTTCACGACATAACTGATCGGCTCAAATCGCAAGAAGCGGTGGCGCAAGCATTTGTCCAAGGCAGATTAGAGATTGTTGATACTATCCTCCACAATATTGGGAATGCAATCAACAGCGTAACAGTCGGCATTGAGACCGTCCACAGACTGCTCGCTGATGACTTACTCATCAACCGACTCACAGCTCTTGCAGAGGCACTGAAACAACATGAAGATAACTTGGGTGATTACCTCAAGAAAGACCCACAAGGGCAAAAGGTGCTCCCGTTCCTGCTTACGCTTTCCGAAGATTTCAGAGTTACGGACGAAGAGTTGCGGCTGACGGTAGAACGCATCAGAGACAGAACAAAGCATATCGTTGATATCATCCGGACCCAGAATTCGTACCAGAATACGAGCGGGACACGCAAAGATATAAACCTCGCAGCTACAATTTCAGATGCCATCAAGATGATCCTGGACTCCATAGACAAGCGACAGATTCAGATTGAGATTGACTGTGACAACGCCCCCGAAGAGATCCGGATTCAGGAGAGCCAATTTCATCAAATGTTAGTGAACCTCATCAAAAATTCTATTGAAGCGATTGATGAGTTAGTAAAATTGGGTGAATTCACCGAAGACCCGCGTATCGAAGTCCGCGCCTATATAGATGACGAATTTTTATGTATTGATATTACAGATAATGGTATCGGGATTGATCCTGAAGATATAGACAAAGTTTTTTCAGCAGGATTCACTACCAAAGAGCGGGGGAACGGGTTGGGTCTACACTCCAGTGCAAATTTTGTGATTAGCTCTGGCGGGAAAATTCAGGCATTTAGCGATGGGAAAGGGAAAGGTGCAACAATACATATCCTGTTAAGGTGCTCCACAATTCGCCCGACGAATCATCAAGAATAAACACAGCAGAGGGAACGCAATGCGCGATTTCAACACACGCGTCTTAATTGTTGATGACCAAGACGAGATACATATTGATTTTCAGGAGATATTGGGCAAACAAAACAAGGGCGCAGCTTCTGACGATTTGGCAGATGCGTTTTTGTCCATAGACTCGCAAAGCAGCACGGGCTATCTGCCTTCCTTTGAACTCTCGCACGCCTCAAGTGGAGATGAAGCCTATCAGATTGTCAAAGCGGCAAAGGAAGCGAACCGTCCTTTCGCGGCCGCGTATGTTGACATCAGGATGCCACCCGGTATGGATGGCATTGAAACCGTCCGACGGATTAGAGAGTTTGAGAAGAGTCTCGAAATCGTTATGATGACGGCCTACACCGATAGACCGTTACACGAAATTGTCACGAATATGGAATTGCTTCATAAATTGCTCTACATCCGTAAACCTGTTGCAAGGGAGGAGATTCAGCAAATTACGGTTTCGCTTGTCGAAAAGTGGAACCTTGAACAGGAGGCTATCAGACATCGGCAGTCCCTTGATCTGAGTTATCAAAGGCTTAAAGCCGTGCTTGATGCCACAGGCGATGCTATCGGTGTGTTAGATAAAGATAACAGACTCTTGTTCGCGAACCAACAGTATTGTCAACTGTTCGACATCTCTACGAACGAACTTGGACAGGTATCCGCAGATGAACTGAACGCACGCGTCAACGCCCGGTTCCGAAAGTTGAAACTTTCAGAGATAGATCACATCGTTGAGCCCTTAGAGAATTCCACAAGTGTTTTGGAAGATGTTGGCAATCCGAACCAGCATCAACCGCGACTGTTTTATTCCTTAACTACACCCCTTAATGAGCATCAGGACGATGTATCCGATAAAGTTATCAGCTACCGCGACATGTCAAAAGATGTCGAGATTCAGCGGATGACAGCAGAGGTTATGTCCTTGCGCGCTGAACTTCAAAGGAGTTATTCCTTTGGTGAAATCATTGGCAAAAGCAAGAAAATGCAGCGACTGTTCACCCAGATTCAAACCGTAACAGAAGGCAATATCACCGTCCTAATTCAAGGGGAAAGCGGCACGGGTAAGGAGTTGGTCGCAAAATCAATACACTATAACAGTCCTCGAAAAGCGGGCCCTTT
>JAPPDN010000930.1 GCA_028824575.1 Candidatus Poribacteria bacterium
GGTTAGGGGATTTAGTCTGGGAATAGACTAAATCCATTCCTTGTATTACATTCCGAACCTACCGGGCCTGGGGGTCCGAGGCAGTTTTCTTTTTAAATTGACACCTATGGTTGTGACGTGATTTAAGATTGACCTGAAATTCCACTTCTTGGGTTTCATCCCAATAATCGGCGAGGCTATGTGTATCCCAAAATTCGCCGATTTCTTCTGGTGTTGCATCGGGAGGCGGCATGGGGTCTCGCTTTTTATCTTCCGGCATATATCCTTCGTTCCTTAAGTTGAAACAACTTGCAGGTGCCCAACTTTCTCATCTGAAGGTGTAATACGAATTTCAATATTGCGGTTCAATCGCTTTAAGAGTAAAAGCAACTGTGGCACGGTAAAAAGATGAAAATCTCCCTCTTGTATCCGAGATACATCATCTGCATCAATTCCAAAATGTGTCTTCGCTTTCGTAGGAGTCAGTTTTAGTTCCTCAAAAAGACTATAAACATGATAGGCAAGGTACGACCGTAACTGTTCACCTTCAGCCTCTTCTTCAGAAAAGCCCATATCTAAAAATACATTCCCAGAACTTTTTTTAATTTTAATTTCTTCACTCATTTTCTACCTCCATTTCTCTTACCATTCTTAAGCGTTGTTTAATCAAGTCAATTTCTTTTTTGGGTGTACTGATGCCACGAGTGGATTTCTTCTGAAATACGTGCAGCACATAGATATTCTCGCCAATCTTAACAGTATAAACGGCACGGTAGGTGTTCGTATTGTAACGAGCGGTGATCTCAAATACACCTGAACCGAAACCTCGAAGTGGTTTTGCCTTCTGATGTTTTTTTCCGAGTTGGGCGAATAGCAGTGCATCACCCACTATTTGTCTTGGAGGTTTGGGGAAACTCTGGATTTGCTCATGAGAGTTCCCAACCCATTTCACATCTTTCATCGCTTGATCCAAAATCCTAACTCTCTTTTGATATTATACCCCATCTTCCAGAATTTTTGCAACATTCTCAGCGATGCGTTCCTCAAGTTGATGTGCTTCGGCATTTAGGATGGCTAATTCCTCGTTGAGCTGCGTAAATCGTTTGGTGAAGTCAAAATCATCGGTTGTCTGTTCATCAACCCCGACGTAGCGTCCGGGGTTCAGACTCCAGCCTTGTGTCTCAATCTCGGCAATCGTAGCGACCTTGCAAAGCCCGGGAACATCAATGTATTCTGTATCGGGGAATTTTGAGGCGAGGAAACCTGCGCTGTCGTGTTGATTCTCTGGTGCTTCTCCGCGATAAAGTCTGACGATGTTTGCGAGGAATTCAAGTTGTAAGGGTGTGAATTCCCGATGTGCGCGGCTCACTTGTTGATAGAGATGGCGTGCGTCAATGAACAAGACTTTATCGTGTCTATCGCCGTTTCGTTTGGACTTATCGAAAAAATAGAGGGTACAGGGCAAAGTAACAGTATAAAAGAAATTAGAGGCGATGCTGACGATGACATCGACTGCCCCCGATTCAATAATTTGGCGGCGGATGTCGAGTTCAGAGGCGCGGGCATCGGCGGCGGAGTTCGCCATGACGAAACCTGCGCGCCCAGTCTCAGAGAGCGAAGTGTAGAACAGTTGTATCCAAAGGTAGTTGGCATTATCAACGCGAGGCATGCCGAATGGGAATCGCGGATCGTCTTTGATCCGTTCTCTATCTACGCGATCGACATTGAAGGGTGGATTTGCCATCACAAAATCAAACCGACCGAAGCAGTTGTGCGGATCCTCATAGTAACTATTTGCCTGTTTGATATCGCCTTCAAGCGCATGAACGGCGAGATTCATCTTACACAACCTGATCGTTTCAGCGACGCGTTCAACGCCGTAAATGCTGATGTCTCCGGGGTTACCATTTTTCTTATGGTTGCTAATGAACGCTGCACTCTGGACGAACATGCCACCGGGGCCACACGCGGGATCAAGGATGCGCCCGTGAAAGGGTTGTATAATCTCAACGATGAGTTTGACGAGCGAAGTCGGCGTGAAGAATTCACCGCCGCGTTGCCCCTCGCTCATAGCGAAATTGCCGAGGAAGTACTCATAAACCTTCCCGAAAGCATCTCCTTCAATGTCCATAGGGATCTGTTCCATGATACGGAGGAGTTCAAGGAGTGTGCTCTTTTCCAGACGATTGTACGTCTTCGGTAGGACTCCATCGACCTGTGAATTGTCTGTTTCTATTGCCTTCATAGCGTCTGTGATGGCTTGTCCGATGTTTTCGCTTTCTGGCAAATTCAGTAGGTATTGAAAACGCGAAGTCTCTGGCAGATAAAGTACACCGCGGGCTTGACATTCCATTCTCAGGTCGGGCTGCCTACGGCTGTTTGGATCGGCTTCGCTGCTGATTTCTTGTTCAGCCTGTGTAAATTTGTGATCGGCGTATCGTAAAAAGATAAGACCGAGAACAGGTGTTGAGTATTCGGATGCCTTAAGACGTGAATTGGCTCTGAGTTCATCGGCAGCACTCCAGAGCCTATTTTCGATATCCGTGAGATTGGTGTTCATAATGTCTGTTTTCCTCTACTACAGTGATGATTGACGACTACGGCTCAACAACTTTATAGAGTTCTATCTGTCCGTCGCGAATCGTGTTAATCACAACGCTTTTAATCGGGTGGCGATTGGCGTTGTAATGGAAAATAAACGTTGCGCCCTTGTGGTTGGTGATATTTGAAAGTGCATCGCGAACGGCAGCAGGATTGAGTGTTTGCGTTTTTTCGATGGCAGTCGCTAAGAGGGACATGGCATCATAACCCGAAGCAGCCGCGCTATCTGGCGGTGTCATAAACAGTGCTGTATAAGCCTGGACAAAGTGTTCGGCACTCGGTACTTCTGGACTAAAATCTGCGGTAAAGTAAACTCCATCTAACGGGGCATTATCAGTTAATGTGCTGAAAAGCTTCTGAGCTTCATCCCAACTCCCGGGTCCAAGAAAAGTTGCTTGAATACCGATTTCTCTGGCTTGCGCCATTACGAAGTGAATATCTGGAATAATTCCTGCAATATACAGCACATCGGGTGCTGCGGCTTTAATGTTTGTCAGTTGTTCATCAAAGATGTTATCGCCAACTTGATAAACTTCACTGGCAACGATTTTCCCTCCGAGTTCCCGAAAGTTCTCTTCAAACGCTTCTGTTAGGCTCTCTGTGTAAGCACTCTCAGTTTGACGGATAGTCGCGGCGGTTGTTGCGCTGAGTTCGGACGGCTCAATTGCGAATTGTGCCATTACCGCGCCATGGGCTGATGTCGTAGGGGCGACGAGAAACACAAAATCTCCCGCAGCCGTCACATGATCGCCAGCGGAGCCGGGGATGATCGGACGCTGAAGTTGCTGAACAACAGGTCCAACGGCTATGGAATTGTTTGAGAATATAGGCCCCAGAATCGCTGAAACCCCGTCTTGTTCAATTAGTGTTTTTGCGATGCGGACACTTTCCGCTGCGTCCGGGACGAAACGCGTTCCCTGATTATCTCTGACGATAAATTCAATTTGCTTGCCGAGAACGCCACCACGCGCATTGATTTGGGTACGAGCGAGTTCTGCCCCTTGGGCGAAACCGGTGTAATATCCGGAGGGTTGAATCACACCAATTTTAACAGTAGAGACAGTATCAGTGGCGGGAACATCAGGGACAATCACCTGTTTCACGCGTTCGCATCCTGAAAAAGATATAAATAAAATTGCGATTAGGGTTAGGAAAATTTTTGTGTTCATTATTAACTCCTTGTCTGAAATGGAAATTGTTCTGCAACAACGAACCGATCACTTGTTTCGGGTGAGCGATAGATGAGACTGAGGGTTGCTATTTCACACTGTATCGGTTGCCACTCGGTTTGGAGCCGCTGTTGTTCGGTCTGTAGAGAACGGTGCTGGAATTGTCCGACAGAGAGGTGCGGGTGGAATCCACCGGCAAATCGTGCTGTATCATCGTAATCGGGAAGATGTCCCAACAGAACGCTGTGTAATCGCACGATTTCGTCTTCGGGTTCTGGAACAAGGAACATCGTACACGACTTACGGTGTCTGAAAGCGTCAAAGCGAGCGAGTTCAATGGAAAATGGTGGGACCTGTTGTGCGGCTCCTGTGAGCGCGGACGTGATTTCTGCGAAATCGCGACGCGCTGCGAAGGGATAGAGCAGCGTTATATGG
>JAPPDN010000907.1:0-2675 GCA_028824575.1 Candidatus Poribacteria bacterium
ACGCGGTATTATGTCCTCAAGCTGCGCGAGGCTGCTGGCACCGAAGTGCTGCATCGCAATCAGTCCGAGAAAACTGCTGATACCGCTCTTGAAAAAACCGCGGCGTGAGATCTCTTTGTGCCATAATTCGGGTGTATCGTATTCTGGCACCCATAATTTTGTGTCCATGTCCACCCTCCTCAATTATTTCATCTATACCATTTTAACACGTTCAGTTGCTTATAAACAAGGGAAAAATTTCCGTCCAGCGAAATCCGAAGAATAGAAAGATATTCTACACATCTACTACAAACATGTATTAGTGAACTCTTCAAATTGAACGATTTCGCACCTACAATGCAGTAAACGCGTCAAATGTTTGAATGGGTCTGACACCCATCAACGTTCACACAGGCACCTGTTACAAGGCTTGCGCGTTCCGATGCGAGGAAGACAACGACGTTCGCGATTTCTTCGGGTTTCCCGAATCTGCCGAGGGGCATATCGCTTTTTACAAAAGCCTCCATCGCTTCTGGGTCCGCCGCGATACGACGCGCCCAACCGCCACCGGGGAAAAGGATTGAACCCGGAGCGACACTATTCACGCGAATATTGTCCGGTGCGAGTTCTTTCGCTAACGACTTCGTCATACTGATTTCGGCGGCTTTCGCGGCGTTATAGGTAATGTGTCCACCGCCTTCCCTGCCGTAGATAGAGGTTATCATCAGGATCACACCGCCACCCTGTTTTTTCATTTCAGGGATCGCGAGCCGGTTAACGCGTGCCGCAGAAACTAAGTTCAGATCAAGGATTTCGTGCCACTCGGTATCCGAAATCTCTTCCAGCGGGGTCCATCGGCTGCCGCCGACATTGTTTACAACAACATCGATTCTGCCGTAGGTTTCCACCGTTTCCGCTATAAATGCTTCAACTTGTTCGGTGTCTGTAACATCTGTGAGCTTGGCGAAAACCGCCGCGCCTTTTGTTGTGAGTTCGTCTGTTACACTTTGGAGTGTATCTTCGGTTCTGCCACAGATGCTGAGTCGCGCGCCTTCTTCAGCGAATCCGTGTGCGATGGCGCGTCCGATCCCGCGGCTCGCGCCTGTCACAACGACTACTTTATCCTTTAGTCCTAAATCCATTAGAATTCCATGTCCTTTTATTTTTATAATATGGGTTTGAAAGCAACACCGTAATATTTCTATGTTGCTATTATAGTCCATAACCTTTGAAATGTCAAAGGGATAGTTTTTCATCGACTATAAAATTGATTTGACAATATATAATGGCTGTGGTAAAATATATGTGTTAAGGAAATAAAAAAGTTCTGCCCGACTCAAAAAACAGGAAAAGGACCTATGGCATACTATATCACCGACGAATGTATTGGGTGTATGGCGTGTTTGACGAATTGCCCCGTTGATGCGATTACAGGGGATAGGAACATGCTGCACATCATTGATCCGGACGTATGCATCGACTGCACTGCGTGCGGGATGGTCTGTCCCGTCGAAGCAATTCGTGATCAGTTTGGCGAGGTGTGTAAGTTCATCCGCCGCCCGACACACCGTCCTATTGCCGTTATCTACGAAGAACTTTGCTCTGGCTGCGATTTCTGCGTCCATATCTGCCCTTGGGAATGTCTCGAACTTAAGGATCCGGACACCGGCGAACATGCCGAAAGTTTCTTTGGCATCTGTGAACTTGTTAAACCCAAAGAATGTGTCGGTTGCAAGTTGTGCGAAGAAGTCTGCATCAAGGATGCCATCCGCATTGAATCCCCTGTTCTTGTAGAACTCGCTGAAGCAGCCGAAGCAGCAGATTAACGTTGTGGGTGCGATGTTCCAATGGCGAATACACCTCTTTATAAACCGAACCTTGTCATCGTCATTTCTGGACCATCTGGCTCAGGGAAAAGCACCGTCATTGATGCCCTTTGCAAATCGGATGAAACTTTGCGGTTCTCTATTTCTGCAACGACGCGTAAACCGCGTCGGAGCGAAGTAGATGGCGTTGATTACCACTTTCTGTCAAAACCAGAATTTGAAAACCATATTCGGCAAGGCAGTTTCTTAGAATGGGCGGAATATGGTGGTAATTTCTACGGTACGCTCAAATCCGAAATAGTCGCTGCCCGCGAAGCAGAAAAAGACGCTATTTTAGAAATCGAAGTAAAGGGTGCCCTACAAATCCGAACACAGGACTTATCGCCGGCGAGAAGCCTTTTCATCTTCATCATACCCCCATCGTTCGCCATCCTGGAGAAACGCCTCCGTCGCAGAAAAACAGAATCGGAAACGGAAGTAAAAAAACGGCTTGCTATCGCGAAATCCGAAATTCTTGAGATTGAACACTTTGATTACTGGATCAGCAATCCAGAAAACGCGCTACAACACGCAGTTCATCAGATTCAGGCTATTATCGCCGCAGAATGTTCCCGTATTGATCCGCAATTGATAGAGACGATTAACCCGCTGCTCGGTGTTGACAAAGTAAATTAGTTGTTGTACTTTTGTATCCGACCCTGAAACGTAAAAAAGGAGGTTAACTATGAGAGATTGGCCGGAACCTGATCAAGATACTTCGCTTGATATTTTAGAAACTTGGGATATTGGAGATGATGAAGAGGCGCGGGCAGAACGTTACTATGAGGAAATTGCAGAGGAAATCGCAAGATCCGAAGAAGCCGAAATGAA
>JAPPDN010000907.1:2685-4181 GCA_028824575.1 Candidatus Poribacteria bacterium
AAAAGAATGCTCAGGACGAAAACAATCCATACGCAGGCTGGGAGCCTCCTAATACATGCCACTGTTGTGATACCGAATATTGCCAGAGTATGGCCGACGAAGCGCTAGGTCATCAATATTATGATGAACACGCCGAGCGTGAAAATGCCGAAAAACTCTGGCAAGAGGCTCGTATAACTAAATTTCACGCCGATATGGCGCAGTCCCGGGCTGGTATAGTCCAAGCCGAAGCCGACATAGCCAGAATTACAGCACACATAGCCAAAGCCAAGAGTGAGATAGCCAAAGCCAACTTATATATAGATACTACAGAGTCAGAGGAAGAATACTATTACGCGCGCGACTTGCTATCTAATGCTGAAGTTAACTTAACTGATGCTGAGACCAGTTTAGCCGATGCGGTAATCGTCTTATCCAACGCTAGGGCGGTAGGTGCAGTTCACGATGCCGTAATCATAGCCTTAAAAAATGTTGAAAATGCGGAAGCGTCGGTTCAAGCCAAAAAGGATGCTAAAGACTTAGCAATAGAAATTAAGGAAACTTGTGAGCGGGACTATCATGTTCAAGAATTAAATCTCTTAGATAAAGGGGCACACATTGAATATATTCTCTTCCCTGAGCAGCAGAATGGTATTATTGAAATCGGCTATTGTTGTGAAGCAATCCATATTGAATACGTCAATGCAGTCATAGACTTAGCGGAAGCAAAAGATGCTTTAGATTTAGCTGAAATCCTCTTAGCTAAAACACCTTCTCTTTCTTTAATTCGTGGCTATGGATTCGCGATCTGTGAACCACGCTGTCCGACTTCAGACCTCGCGGAATGACAAATTAAGTTCAAACTACTGATCCATCAACTTTGAATTTTTAAGGCAGGCTCACAGTCGTGCTATCGCCCGTCCACAATTCAAGAACGGGCAATGAATTGCCCTACTACAAACTGGATTGGCTCATGTAAAAGTTGTGTGCTATTTTTTATTATGTTGGAATGGCACCTATAGATTTTCCGAGACAACCTCTGAGGGTATTAACCAAGTAATGATACCGGCGTTTGATGCGGATTCTCTACTGTGAGAAATAGGGTCCATCATTATTTAACCAACACCTACCGATAATCAAATGGAGAGAACCATGGATACCATAAACGACTTTGGATTCAAACAGAAAAAATATATGCCAGTCTTTCCAAAAGCAAACGGTAAAACGACTGTCTATATTGAAGGTTATCCATGTGAAGATGACGAACCGATGGCCGCAACCGGTTTTCACGGCGAACAGATTATAGTACTTTACGAACAGTTCAAGCGATACTTCGCAATCAATGAACTTGTTTATATTGGGATTGACAGTTTTATCTACTATAGCGAAGGCGACATCACAAAATGTGTCGCGCCAGATATTCACATCGTCTTCGGGGTTGCGAAGTATCCGCTACGGCGTAGCTTCTATACGTGGGCAGAAGGCACCGCCCCGGTTGCTGTCTTTGAGTTTCTCTC
>JAPPDN010000641.1 GCA_028824575.1 Candidatus Poribacteria bacterium
CGCCGCTTAAGCGTTGCGAAATCCATTTGGCATTCGCACCGACCATAAACTCCGGCGGCACCGAATCCCTACCAAAGTTATCCCACCACGATTGACTGACAACCCAACGCGTGGCGAGTGTTAAAACATAGGCGTTTTCACTATCGTTTAGGTAACCCGCAGGCGTAAAGTCTGATTCTCTCGGTCGGTTTTTGGCGAGGCTCCGTCGTTCATCGGCACTAATATTCGGATCAAAGGCTGGAACGAGTGGATAGATTGGGATGTCGTCTACGCCTGCACGAATCCACGACAGCCCGAGATTGAGTCTCGGCAGGAGTTGCGTTGTACCGCTGATATAGTTGAACGTGCCTAACCCAGAACGCCGCGCGGCGTGCATCAGACAGAACTGATAATTATCGGAAACCGCCGCAATACCGGCGGGGTTCCAATAGGTAGCCGTTGCATCGTCAGCAATGCTAACATACGCGCCACCTAATCCGAGTGCGCGCCCGCCAACACCATTTGTTAAGAAATCACCCGTATAGTTTTCAGCGACAGCGGGTAAAACAGCAAGGCAAATACATCCGACGAGTATTGTGACAAAACAGATGCGATGTGTAGTATTAAGTTTTCGTCGTTGAAAATTGATCAATTGGTTTCTCTTTTCCTTGGATCTATTATGATGGCACTACGGCTTTGTAGACGGAACACGACATGTACCTACTATTCTATAACGGTACTACTTTGTGGACGGCACACGGCGTGTGTCTACTACTTTAACACAGCGGAAGCCGACATCGCTGCTTAAAAGTGAGGGTTTCTCAGCGAGCCGATTCGCGACGCGGACGCTTTTTGCGTTGAAGCTCCATGACCCGCCACGTACAACACGCTTTTCTTTGCTAACACCGGTATTTGTAATAGCCTGTTGGACGTTTTCAGCACCAGCAACCGGGTTATCTCGGGGGGCATCTGCGTAAAACTTTCGCTGATATGTGTCAAGACACCACTCCGCGACGTTCCCAGACATATCGTGCAACCCGTAACCGTTAGCAGGATAGGCTCCGACAGGTGTCGCGCGTTCATCATGCGCGCCAGATTTTGTATTTTTGTTGTAATTTGCTTTGTTGGCATCAATCGCATCTCCCCACGGGTAATCCTGCGCGATTAACCTACCGCGTGCGGCTTTCTCCCATTCGGCTTCCGTGGGTAACCGCTTGCCTGCCCATTTGGCGTATGCCATCGCATCGTGCCAACTGACCTGAACCACAGGGTGTTGATCGGTCGGCGAGGTTCGCTCTACAGATTCTGGTAGTGGTCGGTGCCCCGTTGCTTCAACAAATTCCTTATATTCTGCAACCGTCACCTCATGTTTGTCGATATAAAAGGCATCAAGATAGACAGTATGCACGGGTCTCTCATCGCGTTCGCCGTTGTTACTTCCCATTCGGAACTCGCCTGCTGGGATCAGCACCATATTGACGGTTTGTGAAGACAGGCTCGCTGTAACATACAAAACACCGATGAACAGGAGAGCCAATACAATTTTCATCACTAAACTCTATTCAAATCAAAGGCGTTCCAATAATACTGGTACTGCGTTGATTTCCAATCGGTATAAATTTCGTCCCAACCCATCCGATTGAAATGCGGTAAAAGCGACCCTTCTGTGACCGGCTTCGAGCATCCTTGATAGCGGTAATCGACCGAAAGTCGAATCAGATCCGGACTCTGGTTCGGCAGTGCCTTATGAACGGCATGACTATGGAAGAAAAGCGCGTCGCCAATCTCGTAGTCCCCCGCTACCCAATAGAGTCCATCTGCTTCCATAGGTTCGGTATCAATACCGAGTCCACCCGCGCCGAGTGCCGGTTTCACGGGATATATACCGCCTTGATGCGATCCAGAGAGAACTGTTAATCCACCCAACTCTTTTGAACACGCGCCGAGCGGTATCCATGCGGTATAGGTCTCCTCTGTGCCCCGGATATGGATGAAATCTTGGTGGGCAGGCGTTGTGTATTTAGTGTTTTCTGGGAACATAATTCTTCCAATATTCCGCGGATGCACAAGCGTCTTTTCGCCGAAGAGTTTGTCCAACATGTCCAAGATCGCTGGATGGTGCGCGAACGCATGGAAGGATTCCAAGGATTGGAATTCATCTAAGACGGGCCAATAGCCGTCATCGCCTTCCATGTAGGGACCACCCGTACGGATACCGTCCATGAGGGAGTCTCCACCTTGTGCCCATCCGTGTCGATGACAGATTTCTAAGAAATCTTGACGCAAGTTATAGATAGAATCGGCATCAATCAAGCCACGGAAAAAGAGATAACCGTCCTGCCGCGCCTGCTCTTGCAGTTTATCGGGTTCATCTAAAAGTTCATTTGAAACATTAAAGGGTTCAATCCTTGCCATAAAACGCTCCTTGCTGACAAAAACAGTTGTAGACATTAAGGATATTATAGCAACAAAACGGGTGGCGTGTCAACGAGGATTGGAAATAGTTGTCAGTTGTCAATTATCAGTCCTGTAGGTTGGGTTGAACGGAGACCTACTAAAAATCGTACACAGCACAGCATTTTCAAGGGAACAGAGAAACTTGAAATTACCAAAACCGAGTGAAACCCGGGGCCCCCACCCGTTACTGGGAAGGTGCCTACGTCTATATTTGTATTTTATTTTCTAACCCACGTTTAATTATCAAACTCACGTTACGATAGTCTATTTTCCCCTTTAGTTGCAAACATTGACGATTTTCTTCAAAACTGAGTTCATAGAAAGGCGATTTGTCGCAATATTCTTGCCCTGTAATTTTGAAAGTGTGATACAATTCGGAACAGTGTCCAGTAAATGTAGAAACGTCCGGACTTACTACTAAAAGCGTATCCTCTATTTTAGGAGAGACTCATGCTTAGCATCAAACACCTCGAAACAATTCCGTTGAACGTACCTTTCTATCACGAGCGGGTCAGCCGACACATGCACCGCGCTTTGACGCACGGCGAACGGGTTCATGTTTACCGTGTTGAACTCAGCAACGGCGTTGTCGGATACGGCGAGAACTTATCAGATGAATCGGCGAACATTGAACAACTGATCGGACAAAACGCGTTCGCATGTATGAACGATGACAGCGTCGGATTCGGTATCCAGATGTCGCTTTTTGACGCGATCGGTAAATCGGTGGATGTGCCTGTCTACCAACTCATTGGACCTAAGGTTCGCGAAAAATGCCCCATTTCGTGGTGGGATATTGATATGCCGCCGGAGGATTGGGTGGCGGAAGTCCAAGAATCGGTGAAACGCGGTTATACGTCCGCGAAACTCAAAGCGCGTCCGTGGCGTGACATCTTCGCACAGGTGGATGCCGTCGGTGGTGCCGTGCCAGCAGACTACCGGCTCGACATTGATTTCAACGGATTCTTACGGACTGCGGATAACGCTATCCCTGTCTTACAACAGTTAGATAAACACCCGAATGTCGCTATCTATGAGAGTCCGTACTATCTCGGCACAGATGTAGAGGGGGCGGCGCGGTTGCAAGCGGCTGTCGAAAAACGGATTGTAGAGCATTTCAACGAGTCCTGTTTGCACGCGCGGTGTTGCGGTGGCTTTGTTGTCGGTGGTGGCGTGAACTCGCTGCGGCGGACGAACGCGCTCTGTGCTTCCTTTGATCAACCCTACTGGCTCCAGATGGTCGGCACAGGGATTACAACGGCGTACTCAGTGCATCTCGGTGCGGTGCTATCGCAAGCGGCACTCCCAGCGATTACGTGCCATGAGTTGTGGGAATCAGACTTGCTCGAAACGCGGCTTCCGGTGGTTGAAGGGACAATTGCGGTTTCGGATTCGCCAGGTTTGGGGATTACGGTTGATGAGGCAGCGTTGGCAGCATACCGTGTGGACCCATCTACACCGACACCGCAGCAGCTGTTCAATCAGACCGATTATACGTGCAGGGTGCATATCCCAAACGAAGGCGGTGGCGAGACGGTTCACGATTTTGACAACGAGGGGGTCTATTATCCGGCGTTCAGCGAAGGAGAATATCCAGGGTTCGTGCCGGGAGTTTGGATGGAAGTGGTTTGATATTTTGCTGGATATGATACTGATAGATTGGATTGGCGATTCCACACATCCTATCAGTTCGTTCAGTGATAATACCATAAGTTAAAAGTTCATTAATG
>JAPPDN010000715.1 GCA_028824575.1 Candidatus Poribacteria bacterium
CGCCGAGACTAACAATCCTAACGCCACAAATAGACTCGTGTACAAAAGCGCGAGACAGAAAATGATACCTAAGCGTCCCCACGCCTCTGTCGTCAGGTGAACGGTACTTGCAGTAGAAATCAATAAGAGGTTCACCAACACAGCAAGCGCAAACGGGATGCTAATACTGAGCAGTGCCCCGAAGAACTTGCCGATAAGGACAGTGTGCCGCGGAATCGAATTCGCTAACATCAATCGGAGTGTGCCGTGCTCGCGTTCACCTGAGAAGGCATCAAAGGTGAACCAGAGGGCTATCAAACTCAAGATGTAACCGATGATGAATGCCCAATCCACTTGTGAAACGTTCGGTCCAACGTCCTTATTCTGGAGGTTGGCATCTGGATAAGATAGGCTCCAGACACCTACGAGGGTCCTGTTACCTTCTGAATCGGTCGCGAATACTGGGGGATCGTCCACTTTGATCGTATCTGGTAAAACGAATTCACCTCCGTTTGCACAGAAGTGAAGGGGAGACGGCTTTTTGTAGAAGTTTCCCGGGCCGTATTGTGCCAGTGTATAGAGGCTACCATCGGCGTGGGCAGTTAAGCGATTTGAAGATTCAGTGACAGCGTCCCGATACGTCTGTACCCGTTTTGGATGCTCGCGGAGATGCTTAACGGCATTGGTTACCATCAACGCCAGCAATAAAACGGTTGTTAGGGCAAATCGGAGACTATTGAGATTATCGTAGATTTCACGCTTTGTAATATGCCACATTTTAATTAGTTATCAATTATCAGTTACAAGAGTGCCTCGCAGTGAGAGTGATAGTTCCAAAGTAAGTACTGAAAACTGAAAGGTTTGCGGACTTTAAGAAGCAGTACGTCCGCCCTAAGAATGCGAAACAACAGAAACACGCGCCAGAAAAGCATTGGCTGTTTGAGCGTCGGCACCCGTAGCGACCAATTTGAAGTGCCGACCTCGTCTGAAATTGTGAAAAATGTGTCCGATACTACCGGGTGAAACATTCCATGCACCCTCCAGTGCTGCATGAGTGCCCTCTGTTGAGGGAAGTTCGGTGTCGTCATGAAACAACTCAAATGTTCCTACCGCCTCGCCTGCACCTACCTGTATCTCAATGTGGAGTATCCCACCAGATTCAAACGGTGTCGTATCAATTTTAACAACGGTGTCATCTGGCGTGTCGGTGCTGGATGTGCCATAAACATGCAAAACCTCCATCAATTCCGTCCCCAAGCTGATCGGATTTCCATCTAATTTCGATCTTTTCCCTACACGCGTGCGTCTGCCTTCAAATGCCGCTACAGAATGCTTTAACACCGTTAGATACGCTTGCGACGGATTCCTATAAGGCAGTGCCGACTCCGGTTGATGCATAATGACCTCCGCATCGGGAGTCAACGCCAGAATATCCACAGAGTCGGTATAATGCTGTCGCATTTTTTTAGCCACAAGGCTCGACATCTCGCCTTTCGCGCCACTTATCAGTTCTGGCAATTCCCTGAGAAGCACCCATGTATTGACAAACTTCTCGTTGAGTGTCTCTATCACTTCTGAATCCGAGAGCGGACCCGCCCTCAAATGTTTGCCGTTCGCTCAGCAAGATTCATCGTCTAAGCAGCCCCAGACGAGGATCGCATGAATCGGGCGGCGTGTTGCTTTCGCACGTTCAACTGCTCTCTCAATCGGCAGCCAGTTAATCTTCGCGAATTGGTAAAACTTCAATGCTAATGAACGACGCGCTTCTTCTACCGTGATAACAGTCTCCCACGCAATTTCATCTTGGTCGGTCTCATCCATAGCGAGGAGTTCCATACGCGGCACAAAGACCATATCTGCACCACCATAGGCGTTGATGTCAACATTGCTATTGCGTGCCGGTAGTGCCAACGAAAACGCGCGAACCGTTCCTCTTTTCAGATTGACCAACACCTGTCCGACATATTGCGATGGGATAAACTTGGCTTCGGACTCCCCTTCCCAACCCTCTTCAGCGTTTTCTTGTTGCCACTCCTGATGTGCATCACTTCCCAATGTAAATTCGGCATGTATTCGGAAAGTGATCTCCGCATAATCTGATGAACATGCCCGTAAGCACGCATAAGCACCCGCCTCACCGTTACCTAAATCAGCCTTTGCCCCCGGATGAAACTGATAAAGGAAAGGAACAATACTGTTCGGATCCAGTGCCCACACATCACCTACCGCTACAGTTGAAGGCGGCAGGAACACCTTGAAATCCACCACTTCATATTCCTTGATGGAGCGGCATGGTGACAAATCAAACATCTCAGCGAGTTCTGGTGAATCGTTGTGCATATTAAATGTAGCATCCGCAATCGGTTCCCAATGCGCATGCACCCGCACACTCGATGAACTATTTAACACATTACAAAAGTCTATCACTGTTTTCTCCATTGCCATTGATATTTCGTTTTATTGTTAAGGCAAGTTATGCAGTCTTACTATTTTACACATTTTTGGATGCACTTTTAGCAGCTAACAGAATTACATCATAGTCATCTAAAAAAAAAATCGGGACAGAGAAATATCATCCTCTGTCCCGTTCACCAAATACGCTTTGCCTGCCTATAAAAAAATGAAAATCATTCCTCAGGATCGAAAAACACTTTGAGTGGAGCACTCAACTGTGGTGCAACATCCTCTTCATCTACGACTCTATCGCCTGCCCACTCGCTGTGCTCAATCCCCATGGTGTAAGTCTGCTGCGTCAGGTCGGTGTAACTAAGGTACTGGAAGCCAGCATTCTCAAAACAGGTGAGCGCGGGACCGTTGTCGGGTGACACCTGCAGCGTAACATGCTCAGCACCGAGCATCTCAAACGCGTATCGGACGGTTTCAATGAGTGTGTCAGTGCCGTACCCGCGAGCGCGATAATCGGGTCGAATGATGACGAATTTGACTGTAACCGTGTCAGCATTACACTCAAGGAGCGTAAATCCGATGAGGAGGCGTGTCGTGCGGACTTCAATAGCCAGTGTATGTATATCTTTGTCCGCCGTCCAACGGTGCCAATCCCCCAGAAATGTCTCAAACGAAACCCGCGCTGTATAAAGAAGATCCCTGATGCCGGGGCGGTTGATCCATCCCCAAATTTGACGAAGCTCATTCTCTGTGGTATTCCGGAGGGAAATACCGCCGCTGTAAAGGCGTTCCAGCTGCCGCAATTCGTTACGCAACCCCTCTAATTGGGCAGAGTGCACGCCTATTTGAGCACCCGCAGTCCGAATCTTACGCTGATTCGGGTGATCCATGAATTTCGCCTGTTTTACTCTGTTCTGGAAATATCCAAGCTTCCGTTCACTCCTTTCAATAATGCGTAACAAATTGTTAATCGCATCCGCCCACTTCTCAAGATCAGCGTTTGCGTCGTCTCGGGTTTCGGTCCGCTCTTCTCTTATCTGTGTTCCGTTCATATCTCCCCTCCTTGAATCCAGAGATCCGGAGATAACTCTCATACCGGAGTGGACTAATATTGCCAGTTTCAACCGCCTGTTTAACAGCACATGCGGGTTCATGCTGGTGCGTACATGCCGCAAATTTGCACTCCGGGATGTAAGAACGCATCTCAGGAAAATGGATATCTAATCCCTGTTCGTCATCAATCTCAAGCAAACCAAGCGTCCGGATACCGGGGGTATCCGCCACAAATCCGCCAAACGCAAGCGGCATTAACATGACTTCTGTCGTTGTATGCCGCCCTTTGTGGATACGTTGGTCCACCTCACCCGTGCGCAATTGGAGTCCCGGTTGTAACGCATTCAGGAGAGAAGATTTCCCAACCCCCGACGATCCCACAATCGCTGAAATCTTACCCTGCATCGCTTCTCGCAATTCATCAACACCGAGATCCGTCACGATACTTGTATAAACCACTTTATAACCTAATTCTTCATATAATTTGAGTTCGCGCTGTACATTCTCCAATTTTGCTAAATCCATTTTGTTGATACAGATCACCGCTTCCACATCAGATGCCTCAGCTGTAACGAGGAACCGATCCAGCATTCGCAGCTTGAGTGTCGGATGCCGAGCAGCAAAGATGATAAGCAGTATCTCTAAATGTCGGCATCCGACACTCAAGCGGCGAATGCGGGATCGGGTCCGCGGTTCAGCTGAGGCATCGGAGGGGGTATCGGTGGTA
>JAPPDN010000046.1:0-1111 GCA_028824575.1 Candidatus Poribacteria bacterium
GGTTGTCAGATGTGTGATATTGACATTACTTTCCTCAAGAAGCTGCGCATGTGCTATCGTCCAGTGCGCCATCGTAATCGTCGCGGTTTTTGGGATGTCCATCTCTTCGGTGAGAATCTGTGCAAATCGGTTGACGAGTACAGGCTGTCCCGCTGTTTGCTTATGAATGGACGCAATAACTTCTGGTGCGAAGGCCTGTCCGACTTCGTCCGTATATTGTCCGAGCAATTCTTGCACCTGTTCAAGCGTGAAATTCGGCAAATGGAATTCATCTTGGATATTGAACGGAGAAATAGACCGGTCGTAGTTGAGTTGTGCGATACCTTTAACACCAACGATACCAACGCTGTGTGGACACCGGATTTGGCCGGAAAGGTAGATATAGCGAAGCGAACGCAGAAAACCCTTAAGAGCAGCACGAGGGATAGCATCAAACTCGTCAATGGTAAGGACAACCCGCTGCGAATGCGTGTCCTGAGAAAGAAACTTCGCAAACTCTTCAAAGAACTCCCGCATCGAAACATGATCGGTTATCTCCGTGTTCACCAAAAAGCGCGCCAATTCATCAGAGGGATCCGTTTCGCGTTTTTGAAAAACCCTCTCAATCTCTTTGCAAATCTCCTTACGCAGGGAGGCATAAAAACTGGCAGGGTCGTAGTCCTCATACTCCTCAAAATTCAGTTGAATCGGGAAATAGGTTGAATCCTGAATAGCGAGTGCGTCAAGTGCCAAGCGAAAAAAGGTCGTCTTGCCGGTCTGCCGGGGCGCGAACAAGACAATATACCGCCCGTCTTTGATGCGGTCAATGAAATCGGCGACCTCCTCGGCGCGGGCGACCACATAATGTTTGTCAGGATACACACGCCCCTGGGTTCCAAAACGTCTCATTTTTTCTTTCCTTTGATAGATAGGATGGACGCAATCTTTTTCTTTCCGCTCCGTTTATCTATTTTAACACAATATTGAATTAATTATCCACTCCAACGCGGAACGCAGTCAGGGCCATTCAATTTTAAGAAATTATTGGGTTGGACATCTTTTTTTCAGGATCCGGTGCGAAATGCTGCGAAATGCTGCGAAAATTTCTGCGAATTTTTAAAAATCATAACAT
>JAPPDN010000046.1:1121-4163 GCA_028824575.1 Candidatus Poribacteria bacterium
CGTTTGAAACACAGAAAATATATGAAATATTATAACCTATCAGAAAAACAATTGATTGCCCCTGAAACGCAGTTCGCTCGTCTATCGGAGTGTGGTTTTACCTTGAATGTTCTCGTCAAAAATGCTATAATTTTATGAAGTAAAAGTAATAATACGACCAAACATTTGAACGCTTATCTTTAGGAAGGCAAATGAATAAGAGATCATACAGAAGATACCGAAAATCAAGACGATGGCAGACCAAACGCCGGACGATTTTGAAGCGTGCCAGGTATAAATGCCGGAAGTGCGGAAGGAGACATGCAACACAAGTGCATCACGAAACCTATAAACGCATCGGCAGAGAACGCCTCAGCGATTTGACTGCGGTGTGTGGCGGGTGCCATAAGCGGATTCATGGGAAATAGCAGCTTCTCTAATACTGAACGAACACCTCTTAATGCTTAAGAGTTAACCATTTGATAGGAGGAATAAATGTCAACAAATCGCCCTATACTTACGAAAGATCCGTCTGGCGATAACCTCTCTCAAAAGCGTGCAAGGGTTACATTACCTATTCTTGTCCGACAAGCTATGGCAAGTCAAAGGATTACCTATGGAAATTTGGGGAAAGAGCTTGGGCTACATCATCGAGCTCTGAGGTACCCACTTGGTTGTATTGGGGATACACTTTTAGAACTGAGCAAACGGTGGCAAGAGGATGTACCACCCATACAAGGGCTTGTAGTAAATCAAAGTACAGGCATGCCAGGTGGTAGTGTTAACTTCCTTTATGGTCAGAAAATAGATTCACGGCAAAAGGAAATAATTGTTCAGGAAAAGTTAGGTAAGATTTTTAGTTATCCAAAATGGCTGAAAGTGCTCGATGAACTCGGGTTATCGCCGGTTGAGTCTCTGAACCCACAATTCAAACAACCTGTGGATCATCATAGCGGTTCAAGTGAAAGCAACGCCCACAAACAACTCAAAGATTATATAGCACAACATCCGAGATCTGTTGAACTAAATAAATCGCTAACTCCTGGCGAAACGGAATTCATACTACCGTCAGGGGATGTAGTTGATGTTATGTTCCAAAGTGCACGCCGCCGCATTGCAGTAGAGGTTAAATCCCATATATCGCCTGAAACTGACATTAGGCGCGGCATCTTCCAATGCGTAAAGTACCGAGCGATTCTCAGAGCTTGCCGAAGCCTTGAAGGTGGAACTTACGAGGCTGATGCGATACTTGCCATTGAAGGCTCATTGTCTAAAGAACTGATCGCCGTTAGGAACACACTCGGTGTGAAGGTGATTGAAAACGTTCGGGTTGAGGACAGCAACTAACGAGGCAAATTCCCCAATTTTTCATAAGCCCTATTGGGCAAAGAAGGAAGGCTCTGAATCATGCAGCTATTTTCAGATTATTCATGGTATGAGATTGAGCAGCGTTTGCACGGAAACTTAAAGAGCGAGATCAATAGTTGGGATGGGAATCGGTTACTTGATACATCGGTAGATGATCTTTGCCGTGACCTTGTTAAAAGATACCGAGTTGACATTCCAGTTATCAATAGAGATGAGATTAAGAAAGATTACGAGGACTATCAAGTTGATGTCAGTGGGGATCCAGAGTACGCTACTGACGATCAAGCTGGTCCTGTGTACGTTCAAGGGGTTAGAATCGAAATTAGCGTCCCATACACAGGTAAAAGTAGTGCATTCTCGTATCAACCGACAACTCATACGCTTAATCCGCCTCATGCCCATGTCAGCTATGACAGGAAGCACCTTATTTTGGTGATTACCGGCATAAATCTTGAATCTGACGCAGTGCTTCAAAGGGTTAATGACACATTGGATAAAATTGGCAATTATTTAACTTTCCTTCGTGAGGATGCTGCTAAGTTAAACAGCGATTTGGATGCCATCGTAGGTCAATATATTGAAGAGCGTCGCCAGTACCTACTAGAGAATCGGGACCTATTTGCCACTCTTCCCTTCAAACTTAAAGAACGCGACGATTCCACAAAGACGTATACAGTGCCAGAGGTACGTCGGAAAATTACACCAAAGCCACCACAGACAAGTTCACAGCCTTACCAACTGGAACCAACTCTTGATAAAGCGGATTATGAACACATTCTGAAAGTCATTGGAAATATGGCTCAGGTGATGGAGTACAACCCCGATGCCTTCTCAAAAATGGGCGAAGAACCGCTGCGATGGCATTTCTTAGTCCAATTAAATGGGCACTATGAAGGGCAGGCTACTGGCGAGACATTCAATTTCCGAGGAAAGACCGATATTTTGATAAAATCCAGTGGTAAAAATATCTTCATTGCAGAGTGTAAATATTGGGGTGGTCCTAAAAAGTTAACAAAGACAATTGATCAACTTTTGGGGTACAGTTCTTGGCATGATACTAAAGTGGCAGTGATTGTTTTCAATCGAAACAAAAATTTCACTAATGTTTTGAATTCCATCAAATCAACTACGAAAGAACATCCGAACTGCAAACGTGAGTTAGATCGACGCTCGGAAACATCTTTCTCTTTCATCTTTTCTCATCGGGACGACCCAAAGCGAAAAATGACCCTTACCGTAATGGCGTTTGATGTTCCAAATTGAACCCCGAATAACTCGTGATCAATCAATGTATAGTACAGGTATAGGTCAGCGAGATTCTCGCGCCTCGTTCATTTATTCACTTTTATGATATAACAATTAGGAATCCAAATGACACAAATATCTTTTGAACATCAGATAGCTTATATTACTGCTAGAATTACCGTCAAAACACCAAATGCTAGCTCCATTGGAACAGGATTTTTTTATTATGTTCCCTTGAATAATGGAACAGATCGTTCGATAGTACTGCTAATTTCAAACAAACATGTGTTTCTTGATCCAAAAGGAAGATTGACTATTAGTCTGAATCGTGAGAAAGAAGATAGCACTCCAGACTATGGAAATATACGGACATTTGATCAAGTTGGATTTGAGGATGCCTATTTTACTCATCCTGATTCAGAAGTTAATTTAGCATGTATTAATGCTTCT
>JAPPDN010000533.1 GCA_028824575.1 Candidatus Poribacteria bacterium
CGCGCGCTTCTAATGGGAAAATAGCGTTTGCCGGACAGTTTTTGACGCAGTTACCACACCGATGGCATTTCTCCAAGAATTCCGCTTCGGGCAATGCTCCAGGAGGCCGCAAGAGATTTCTACCCGGTGCTTCAACAGGCACATGCTCACTTAACCCATCATCAAGAAATTCGGCGACGGGTTGCATGAGTTGATTCAGGGCTTCCTTGAAAAAGCCGCGCCTCCCGGTTTCACGAGCCATTCTATCGTTTTCCTTGGGTTATCCTTGAAAATTGTGGGTTGCCCTCACACCTCAGCGACTACTCAGTAGGTTTAGGGATCCGATAGCAACATCTGTGGCTTCCTTGCATCAGATATTCTTCTCGAACAACCTTCGCACCTAAGGATTGCCGGAAAAGTGCCAATTCGATCTCACACACGTGTGGATACTCTTCCGCAATTGCCACGATAGGACAGTTATGTTCGATTAAGACATAGGCGTCCTCATTCTCATCGAAACGTGCCATGTATCCCTCTTCATCGCGGATACGTGCAAGTTCCTTGACGCGCTCACATAGCGTTTTGCCTTCCAGTCGTAACTGGTACGCCTCCAACTGCGCTTTCATACGCCCACGGAAGACTTTGTTGATGAAACCGGGACCGTTAAATTTTGCTACCTCATGCATCAACCCAACAGCAAAGTTGGCATAAGTCGTCGGAAAGAGACTGTTGGCTTCATCGGTTAATTGATAAACGTGAGGCGGACGACCTCGTCCCTGCTTTTCTTGGTAGTGTACAACCAATCCCTCCGCTTCAAGTATAGCGAGGTGTTGTCGGACTCCCATCTGGCTGATATGCAAGGCATCTGTGAGTTGACCGACAGTCATGCCAGCACGCATCTTCAGCAGCTGCAGGATTCGCATGCGGGTTTCGCTCATTTCGCAATTCACGGGATTTCCTCAATAATATGGGGTGAACTCAATATCGGCTAACAAACATAGAACTTACGCATTTTCTCTTAAAGTCCCCCTGATAAGGGGGATTTAGGGGGTTAAATATACCAAAATATCGCGCTGCATACTAAATTTGCGTAAGTCCTGAAACAATACTCTACACTCTTTATAAACCTTTAAAAACAGTATATCACATTCGCATATCACAATTCAATATAATTTATAGTTATCAGTTGCCTCGCAGTGAGAGTCGTCAGTTAAGAGCCGATTTGTGGCGGTTATCAGAAATCGGCTGCCACAAGAAGGTAACTGACAACCGATAACCGATAACTGATAACTATTCCCTCTGAAAACTGAAAACCGATAGCTGGTAACGGGTCCGCCATTTTTCTTTTGTCTATATATCATTTCTATGATACAATTTTGTAAAGGGGAAGTGCAAACCCTCAGTCAGAAGAACTAAAGGAGCAGGTGGAAAATGCGACACGAACTCACCACAGAACAAATCAATTTTTATCAGGAAAACGGGTTCCTTGTCATTGAGAATTTCCTTGATGCCGACGAACTCGAAGAATGGCGGCGATGCACCGATGAATCTGTCGAAGAACGGCTCGGCACCTCCGTTGAACACATGACCAACCAGTTGGATCCGTCTAATTTCTATGCGCGGGTCTTTACGCAATGCCTCCGCTTGGCTGATTCACACCCAGGGATGCGGAAACTCGTACACGATCCGAAAATCGGAAAGATGGCAACACAACTCGCCGGTGTTGACGGAATGCGGATATGGCACGACCAAGCACTCATTAAGCCGCCGTCCGGGAACCCGACAGCATGGCACCTTGATGTCCCCTACTGGTCATTTGACTCACGGGATGCGGTTTCATTCTGGGTCGCATTGGACGATGCTACGCTCGCGAACGGTTGTATGTGGTATCTACCCAGCACCCATAAAACCGCACGCTTTGATAACGTCGGTATCGGTGAAAACATAGGTGCCCTTTTTAACGTCTACCCGGAATGGAAAGAACTTGAACCCCAATCCGCTCCCTGTCCTGCAGGCTCCATGGTATGGCATAACGGCTTATGCGCACACGGTGCCGGCGCGAACATGACATTCTCGCATCGGCGAGCAATGACGTGTGGCTTCATGCCTGACGGATGCACCTTCAATGGAAAGAAAAACATCTTGCCGGAACCCTATTTTAGCTCGCTCGAAATCGGTGATGTGCTTGACAATAATACCCAGAATACACTTGTCTGGCATAAGGATTGGGAGACACAAGGGGAATAGTTATCAGTTTTCAGTTCGGTTTTTTCTACGAAAAAATCTTTCAGTTGTCAGAAAGAATAGCAATCACCAATAGGCAGTCAGTTCTAAGAATTATCAGTCTGCCTCGCAGTGAGAGTTAAAGAGGTTTGCTGTTGCTTGAACACTAACCTCAACGGTCCTCCACAAGAACCCTCTTAACTGACAACTGAAAACTGACAACTGATAACTATTTCCTCTGACAACTGACAACTGACAATTGACAACCGATAACCATTAAATAAGGAGAATCCAAATATGGCGAAACAACCAAATATCGTCCTGATGGGCGTTGACTCGCTCCTCGCAACACACATGAGTTGCTACGGGTACCACCGACTGACAACACCGCACATCGATCGGTTTGCGGAGGGTGGAACCCTCTTTGAAAAAACCTACAGCGCACACATTCCAACAACGAGTGCTTACGCCTCAATGCTGACAGGTTTAGATACGTTCAGCACCCAAGTCGTCGCGCTGCGCCACCAAGGACCGCTCCGCGAAGAGGTCAAAACGTTAGCAGAAATCCTACGGGAAGCAGGTTACGATACGACCTGCGTCGGGTTCGGCGGACCAAGCGCACGTGGGTTCGACACTTATCTTGACTTCTCTGGCTGGGGACCAGATGACTCTGGACGGAGTCCGAAAGCGGAAAATCTCAATAAAACGACCCTCCCAGAACTGAATCGGTTGATTGACCAGAGCGACGAAAAACCGTTCTTTCTGTTCCTGCGCCACATGGATCCACACTCACCGTACCTACCCCCCGCGCCTTATGAACGCGCCTTCTATCACGGCGACGAATGCGATCCGAGCAATAAATCCATGGAACCGGTGATGGCGTTCAAACCGTTTTGTGATTATTTCGCCACTTGGATGCCACCCGGAATCACCGATAAAGACTATGTCATCGCGCAATACGACGGCGCAATCGCTTATATGGACGCGTGTATCCAGACGCTTTTCAATGCCCTTGAAACGCGCGGTGTTATGGACGAGACGATTATCATTATCAACGGGGACCACGGTGAAACGCTCTATGACCATGAATGCTGGTTCGACCACCATGGACTCTACGATGTCACCTTGCATGTACCACTGATTATCCGCTATCCGGGTCGCGTGCCTGCTGGAAAACGGGTCTCAGGCTACAACCAACACAAAGACCTCGTGCCGACACTCCTCGAATTAGCGGACATTGAAACCGATATAGCGTTCGATGGACAGAGCCTCACTTCCTTAATCAGTGGTGAGATAACTTCCTACGAGAGTGAATTCTATATCACGGAATGTACTTGGATGCGCAAGCACGGTTGGCGGACACCTGAATGGAAACTCATCGTCGCCCTTGAACCGGATTTCCATTTCAAACCGCCCGTTGAACTCTACAATCTTATCCAAGATCCCGATGAGAACAACAACCTCGCTGATGAACATCCGGACATCGTCAATGTCCTTGAAACACGGATGAAAAGTTGGATTCGCCAGCGAGAACAGGAGACAGGGTTGCCAAATCCAATTATGAACCAAGGCGATTGGCACGGGCACAAAGGTGTCGGTCCATTCAAGACATCCGAACAGGCGTACGACACAATGCACATCGGAGATGCAGGCGCAGCCGCACGTTTACAAGCAAAATCAAGAGATGAATAGCCATCAGAATGGTTGTCAGCAGTCGACTCTCGACTGTCAGTAAGAGATTTCTGATTAAATCAGTCCGCTCTTCATAGCATCAAAAACGCAGCTCATAATGAAATGGAGAGCGGATTTAAGAAAGGCATGTCAAAGTTCTGGGGAAACACCCAAGCAAAAACACCCACGTTATTTATGGTGAAACCGAAAAATAATAGACCCCTTTGTAGCATAAACTGTTAGTTTGTGCCAGTCTGAATGCCTGTTATAGGTATTCAGACTGTTTGA
>JAPPDN010000219.1 GCA_028824575.1 Candidatus Poribacteria bacterium
CTTTATGCACCGTCCGAGGAACGAACCGCGCTTTTATGGTGGCGCGATGCCGTTTGTCCAAACTGGAGACGTCGTCCGGTCCGGTGGCCGTATCCGCGAATTTGTCCAAACACTCAACGAAGATGGCGTTGCAATAAGTCGCGTTTTTCCTGTGGGAACAATTCTCATCACGATCGCCGCAAACATTGGATTTACAGGGGTTTTACAGTTCGACAGTGCTTGTCCCGATAGCCTCATCGCGATAACGCCAAATTTGTCACTCAATGCCGAGTTTCTGGAGTATTTTCTGCAAACTCAACAAAAAAAAATGGATAATCTCGCTCCAAAAGGAACGCAAAAAAATATCAACATTCAGTTCCTCACACCTTGGCCAGTCGTTATTCCTTCCAAGGCAGAACAGTGCGAGATTGTCGCCTTCCTCGATACTATTGACCGCAAGATCGACCTGCATCGAAAGAAACGCTCGGTGCTTGGCGATTTGTTTAAGGCACTGTTGCACAAGCTGATGACGGGAGAGATACGGGCGAGGGAGTTGGATTTGTCAACGCTGAAGGAGACTTAAATGGACTGGTTTATCCCCAAGATCTCAGGTGACCAACTGGAGATATCTATTGAAGTCGGTGAACAACTGTTCATGGTTGGTGCCAATGGCAGCGGGAAAACAGCACTAATCCAAAACTTTGTTACGTCGCAACCAAATGACAAGGTCAGGCGTATCTCCGCCCACAGACAAGCCTGGTTCCAATCTGGAAGCCTAGACTTTACTGCATACAGTCGCAAGCAATTTGAACAAAATAACATGAATTGGGACAGACAGGCTAATGCCCGTTGGATGGACCATAGCCCTAGAGAGAAGCAATCGGCTGTTCTCTTTGATTTGGTTGCCAAAGAGAATACCCGGTCTCGGAATATAGCTCGCCACATTGACGAACAGAATCCTGAAGAAGCCATTGTACTTGCCTCAAATTCTGTGTCACCATTTAAGCAACTCAACGATCTCCTTGAACTGGGGACACTAACAGTCTCAATTAAAAACTTCAACGATGAGGAGATTCTGGCACAGCGTAGGAATAACGGTCTCAGCTTCAGCATTGCACAAATGTCAGACGGAGAGAGAGCAGCCGTCATAATAGCGGCTAACGTGCTAACTGTTGAGCCAGGAACCGTTTTGTTGATCGACGAACCGGAGCGCCACCTACATCGGTCCATCATTGAACCATTTCTGTCGGCACTGTTCGCGCAACGTAAGGATTGCGCCTTCGTCATTTCAACACATGAGATTGCCTTGCCTATTGCCAACCCTAAGGCCCGTGTCCTTATGGTTCGGTCTTGTGAATGGACAGGCGATACAGCCAAAGCGTGGGAGCTCGAAGTTCTCGAATCGAATACAGATTTGCCAGAAGACCTCAAACTGGACATTTTGGGATCGAGGCGGAGAGTGCTTTTTTTGGAGGGCACAACCAAAAGTCTTGACCTACCACTGTACAGCACCCTTTTCCCAGATCTTTCGGTAATTCCGAAGGGAAGTTGTAACGATGTCATAAGAGCGGTGAAAGGCTTGTGGGGATCCCGCGAGTTCCACCACGTTGAGGCATTCGGGCTAATCGATAGAGATGATCGGCCTGAGGACGAAATCGAGAAACTTTCTGAGGACAACGTGTTTGTTTTGGACGTGTGTTCTGCAGAAGCACTCTATTATTGTTCGGACGCCATTGCAGCCGTTGCACGCAGGCAGGCGGAATCCCTAGACCGTGATCCTGATGAGATGATTGAGACAGCACAAAAGAGTGCAATGAAGGTTATACAGGAGATTGGCCTCGCTAAAAGAATGTCCGCGAAACGATGCGAAAGGCAAGTATACAATGTAATTCAATCACTTGCTCCGGATTGGCGTCAGATTAAAAAATCCGGAAGACAACTGCATATCCCGACGGTCAATTCTCCCTATGCTGATGAACTGACCCTCTTTCAGAAATTTGCCGCAGCTAAAAATCTGGATGGGCTAATTGCTCGATATCCGCTTAGGGAGAGTAGCGTCTTTATCAGGATCGCGGAGGCCCTTGAATGTAACACTAGAAAAAATTACGAGCGGATGGTCGTATCCCGAGTTCGCGAAGATGAGGATCTCGCTCGCAAACTCAAACAGCGTATCGAACCACTGTCTAATTTACTCAATACTAAGCAAAAAAATGCCTCTTAAACAAATCACAGCTCTCGCATCAACGGACAAATCCGAGACTTTGGCTCATTAAGTTACCTCATGATGCTGTCTCAGTGAGAAATTGCCAATGAACCCAAAGGTATCCACATTCAAACCCGTCCTTATCGTCTTCTGCAAAGCGGACACAATCAAGCGGCTCGCCATCTTTAGCTCAGCCTTACGAGAGAATTTCAGCCAGAAAGCGATATCTTTGGCTCAAAGACAGACTTTATAATGGTAATAAAAGGCATAAACAAACTAATGTGTCAGACGCACCGCGTCTGGTGAACTGATAACAGGTGAAATTCACATTACCGGTCTTGATTTTTTGCCCCTTGCCACCCGCACTATAACTTGATCACGAGAGTAAGAGAGACAACAAATGAGAGATAAAAAGGATAATATTCTCCAAAATGACCAGCAAGGCGATATGAGTGAGACTGACGATCAGGCTCTATTACGTCGGGACATCCCTAATCCCAAGGATCTGATGCGATTTCGCCATCCGGACCTTTTCTCTGACACACAGGTTGATGATGTTCCCCAACTTCCGAAAGCGGTGTTTGAATACCATCTGGATACTCTGACTAGCCGCAAACAGGAGTACCAGTTCGAGCACTTCTGCCGAAAACTGGCAGAAAAGGAAATCTGCCCGAATCTTCGCGTCCAGACCGGCCCTACAGGTGGCGGTGATAGCAAGGTGGACACTGAAACCTATCCAGTCGCCGAGGAAATCGCCGAACGATGGTGGATCGGTTCGCCATCGGCGGGATCGGAGCGATGGGCCTTCGCCTTTAGTGCGAAAAAAGACTGGAAGCCCAAGGTCAAGGCCGATGTCAAGAGTATCTTGTCCACTGATCGCGATTACAAACTAATATACTTTTTTACCAATCAATTTGTCAGCGACAAAGAACGGTCAACCCAAGAGGACGCGCTCTCGAGGGAAGCTGGAATTCCCGTGCATATAATTGATCGCGCCTGGATCGTGGAGAAAGTCTATGAGTCCGACCATAGACATATAGAGACTTACCTGGCGGCTTTGGGCGTTGAAGATGTTCAAAAGGAAAGGAAAATCCGAACAGGTCCTCGCGACACAGCAAGGCTTGAAGAACTTGAGGGGTTGGATCAGCAGGTTGCTGACCCATCACGCTATCGGGGAGCACGCTATCAATTGGTTGAAGACTGCCTGCGTAGCGCAATCCTGGCTAGGAGTCTTGAGCGACCACGTAGTGAAGTGGAGAGTCGCTTTGTACAGGCAGATCGGTTAGCATTAGACGTGAACTCCAATCAGCAGCACTTACGCATTGCTTATAATCGTGCTTGGACAGCCTTCTGGTGGTACGAAGACTACACCCAATTTAGCCAATTCTATGAAAACGTCGAACAGCACGCCAAAGAGTCATTTCAAGCTCACGACATTGATCTTCTTCTGAATCTCTGGATGGTCTTACTGCCTTCTACGGCTGCAGGTCGGATAGAACCCCAAGATGCCAAGATCGAATCCCGCTCGCAGTACTTGACCGCGATGCTGGAGGCTATGGTGGCGGATTCCACACGACCTAACAATGCCCTCCAAGCGCGTACGAGCCTGATATTGATGCGAACTATACGGGCTTACCATTCCGGTAAATTTGATGAGGTAGAAGATGGTTGGCGTGAAATGGCAGAAGTCGTTGACAAGTCAGATGGTCTGATCGCGTATTCGGTAGAGCATCTATTCAGCCTCGTTGGAGGACTCGGAGAATACGTTGATGGTCCCGCTTTCGACGCACTCTATGATAAGTTAGCAAATGCCATGAGGAAGCGGCGCAGCGATGGCGAAGCAGGTGTGGCCTACGCAAACCGGGCCAAACAGAAGATGAATCAAGAAAAACCCTATGAAGCAATCCAGTGGTTTGGTCGAGCCGAGAAGCTACTAACCAAAGAGGAATATTGTGAAGAGCTTGTAATGACGCTGAT
>JAPPDN010000302.1 GCA_028824575.1 Candidatus Poribacteria bacterium
GTGCCGACAGAAAAAGTACAACGACAAAACATTACACAGATTTTGGCGTAAGGATCATTGACATGATGCGCGTTTCCATACGTGGCGGTTGTTCGACCTCGGCAATTTCTTCGAGGTCATCTTTGAGCCGTGAAAGGAGATTGCTACCAAGATCGGTGTGAAGCATCTCGCGCCCTCGGAATCGGACGGTCGCACGGACCTTCCACCCATTTTTCAGGAAATCCTCAACATGCCGTTTTTTGAACTGATAGTCGTGTTCCGCTGTGTCTGGTCGGAACTGCATCCCTTTTAAGACTACCTTCGTCTGCTTTTTTCGAGCCTCACGCGCACGCTTGTTTTTCTCATACTGATACTTCCCGTAGTCCATGATTTTACAAACGGGAGGCTTAGCGTTCGGTGAAACCTCTACTAAATCCAATCCAACTTCTTCAGCACGGTTCATCGCGTCGCGTGTTGAAATAACGCCAACTTGTTTGTTGTCCTGATCAATTAACAAGACCTCTCGGGCTCGAATCTGATAGTTTGAACGACTCTGCCTTTCCTTCGTTCTCTGATTACGTTTGCCTCTGTAGTGTATTTTTCACACCCCCAAGTAAGGCGCTACAATGCGCCGCTTACAAACTCATATAACCTATAGTGCACGCTTGCGTGTCATATTAAAACGAAATTGACAGACCTATGGTGGCACTACGGTATGTGAGTACTCTATCTACAAAACGTTTTGCATTGGCTCGGACGTTACGAAACCTACCACTTGGCGTAAGAACAGCGAAGCTGAAGGTCAACGCATCTGTGGTTAGAACCGGGCATCCGAATCACGATTAACTAATTATACCATATAGGTAACACAAATGCAAGTTAAAAAAATCCGATTGTCCATAACGTGCGTAAAATAATCAAACCGCCTGCCAAACCTCCGAAAACGACGATTAAACTGATACTGACTGCGAGCGCGAGCCGAATAATCCGATTACCAAGTTCAGGTTGTTCGATTGCCCAAGCACGTGCTAACCAGAAGGTTAACGCGACACTTACTAAGCTCAGGATGCACGCGCCCAGGACCGACAACAGGATCCCTTGAAAATCTACCATCTGTATCGTTTCCGGGAGCGACCCGTATTGAGAGTAGTTCAGGATAACACTGACTAAAACGCCACCCAAGACTACAATAAAACCGATGAAAACAAATAGTGCTTTCTTAAACGCTGTTCGCATTTCAACTAAAACTTTCTCCAAACTTGCAAGTTGCTTTTCAACAATTGTAACACATTTCTAATTCAATAACAAGGTTCACTGTTATATCATCCAGAGCCATTCAGTTTTAAATATTTACTTTATCTATGTGAATATGCTTTCCAGTAGGAGCGAGCTGTGCTCGCGATCTTCCGCCAGTAGGAGCGAGCTGCGCTCGCGATCTTCCGTAAGAAAACGTCAACTCATGTAAACGAAAATGAAAATAAAAACCGCAAACTAAATAACCCTGGGCTGGTAACTGAAAACGCTTGATATATTCAGCAAAAGATGCTAAACTAAATTTCAACTGACCAATTTGCCTACTAAGGAGTTTTCCATGGATGTAACATACACACCGGCAATCGCCGAAGTTATCGAAAAGTTAGAAACGGGTAATCCGCTTCCAACACTGGTTCCACAGAAGGCGTGGAACACTGAATTGACGGATGCGCTGGAATCGGCATCGCTTGATGAACTTTTTCAGGGGGAATCTCTGAAAAATTCCACGTTTGGTGATGCCATCACGAGCGGCCTGCTTTTGTGGAACGATGCACTGGATGAGTCGCATAATATTTCGCAGGGACTCTCAAATCAGACGGGCAGCTACTGGCACGGCATTATGCACCGTCGTGAGCCGGACTACAGCAACGCCAAGTATTGGTTCGGCAGAGTCGGAACGCACCCAATTTTTCCCCAGGTCCGCGAACGGGCACTCGCGATATTGAATGAGGTGTCGAGTCCATCAGACGCGTTGGCATATATTGCACAGACGATTGAAGCAGAAGAGAATTGGGATACCTCTCAGTTTATTGATTGGTGCCAAGCAGCCGAAAATGGGTCTGATGCTGATGTAACCCGTTTCTTGCAACAGGTACAGGCGGAAGAAATTAAGTTGTTACTGGCGTATTCCTATCGAAACGCTGTTTAAGGCACGCCAATTGGCCTGAAGGAGACTGAAATGCTTATCCGAAATGAAACCACCGGAGCGAACCAGTGGTATTGGCTTGTTATCGTTTTGATGGGATCGGTAGTGTTCAGTGCTTGTGTGAGTTCGACGCTTAGCACTACCGGTTCTACTTCTTCAATGACGGATAATGAGGCATACGCCGAAATCAAAGCGATTGCTGGAAAACTTGAAAATAGCGGCGATCCGACGGCTTATGAAGCCCTAATTGAGAAATCAAAGGTTTTTATTAAGGCGCACCCCAAATACAAGCGTGTGGATGAGATATACGCCCTTCTCGGAGCCAGTTTAGTCCAGATCAATCGTACCGACGAAGGAATTGAGATTCTTGAAGAACTCATTCGGTACTACCCAACCGCTGATTATGTTGAACCGAGTTTGTTAGTATTGGGGTTGGCTTATGACAAAGTCGGTAAGCACGATAAGGCGGATCCGCTTTACGAAAGACTGGTAAATCATACAAAGTACCGTGGCCGTAAGTACGCCGAAACCGCACAGCAGCTCCTTGAACAGGATTGGGATACAAGAACAGGCGAATTCGCCAACGTCCCTGCAACGAACACAAGTCCAAGTCCGAACCAATTTATTAATAAACCTGCGTTAGATTTTCAGGTGACAGGTTTGAAGGGTGAACCGCTCTCACTGTCGCAGTATCGTGGACAGGTCGTGCTGCTCGATTTCTGGGCGACGTGGTGTCCACCTTGCATCGCTGAGATGCCGAACGTTAAAAGGACTTACGCAAAGTACAAAAATCAGAAGTTTGAAATTATCGGTATCAGTTTAGATCAGTCAACAGCACCGCTTGAAGCATACATCGCGAGTGAAGGCCTCATGTGGCGGCAATATTGGGATAGTGGCGGCAGGGTTAGCAGTATGTACAACGTTCGCGCAATTCCATCAACGTTTCTGATTGATGGTGCGGGCATTATCCGCCGAGTGAATCTCCGTGGCGGTGCGCTTGAGATGGCTGTGGCTGAACTCGTGCGCGAAAATCTGGATAATTAAATGCCAAATTTCGCTGGCAAGGTTTTCATTAAATGCTCCTATAAACAAGCAAATTCAAGCAGGTAAGTTCAACAAAACTGAGGAGGTTTAAAATGTTCTCCCGAAGTAAAATAGGTTCACAAGAAAAAGAAAACAGAAGCTTCCGTAGTGTTCTCATCGGTGTGTTCGCAAGCCTTGTCCTGATCGGTTTTTGTGTTAACCTCGCTGGTGCCTATTCAGTGAAACCCGCTGACGAATATAAGGAAATTAAGGCGATCTATAAACGTCTCAGAGAGCAGCACAAATCTGAAGATTTAGAGAAATTAATTGAGAAATCCAGAGATTTTGTTGCAGCGCACCCTGCGTACAACCGCGTGGACGAGGTTTATTATTTGCTTGGTAATGCCTTAGTTCAGTTAGAGCGTGTTGACGAAGGCATTAAAGTCTTTGAAGAACTTATTGAGGACCATCCAAACGCCCGTTACGTTCAAAATTGCCTGTTAGAATTGGGGTTGGTGTATGATCAACTCGGCGAGCATGACAAAGCAGACAATGCTTACCAGAAATTGGTAAACCACCCCAAATATGGGCAGCGATCACAAGCGAAACGTGCGAAGCAAATTCTCGAACAGGATAGAACTGAGCGAACGGGTGAATTATCGAAACCCCCCGGGGCAAATCCGGCACTGGGAATGAATCCGAGCGAGTGGATTGGCAAACCGGCATTGGATTTTCAGGTGACAGATTTGAAGGGTGAAACACTCTCCTTAGAACAATACCGTGGACAAGTTGTACTGATCGACTTCTGGGCGACGTGGTGTCCGCCTTGTATCGCAGAGATACCGAACGTTAAGAAGACTTATGAAAAATACAAAGATCAGAAGTTCCAAATCATCGGTATCAGCCTCGACAGGTCGAAGGAACCACTTGATGCTTATATTAAGAAAGAAAGTCTCACGTGGTTACACTATTG
>JAPPDN010000616.1 GCA_028824575.1 Candidatus Poribacteria bacterium
GTCTTGCCAGAAATTTTCCAGCAGCGGAAGCAGACATACCAGAAGAGGAACGACTAAAAGCGGAAGAAGCGCGCCCCTTGCTGGGTGATTATGTCCCACGAACATTAGAAAAGATGGTAAAAGAAGTTTGCAAAGATCAAGGGGACCAGGCTGAGCGCGCAAAGATATTACGTGCAGCGATAGAGTGGTCAATAGCGTGGTCAATGGAACATGAAGACATAGACGAACTTAGACAGAAAGCACAAGGACTATTGAATGTCTTCTGGGAGGTCTGGAACTGGGAGAAGATAGACCTGGACGATTATACAGAAAAATATGAGGCAAGACAGTTGTTAGAAGGGACTATAGGAGGTATTATGACAGAATTCAACGATGATTGGGTTAAAGATTATGAGCTCAGATGGGAGCTTGAAGAATTTTTAGATGACCTCGCATCGGAGCGTTCCAGTATCAGAGGATTCCTTAATTGGTCGGACCTTTATGAGAACATTGAAAAGTATTTAAAAACTCCCGCGTGGCATTCTCCGATAATAACTGATTTCCTTTTGGTAGATCATATTGATACATACTTTATTGACTTGGAAGCAGTTTTTATGCTGGGTTTATTTCCTGCACGTGTGGCGGACAGAATCACTGGGCGCGATTCCTCCTTTGATTCTCTAACAGGCAAGTTATTGAAAAAAATAGCAACATATAGGCTTTCAAAAGCTGTAAGAAAGATTGGTGTGATACGTTCTGAGATTGCCTCCGGAACTTATCATGCCAAAACGCTAATTGAAAAACTGAAAGAACTGGAAAAACAAGATATAGTAGTGATACCCAGTTTAATCTATGGCTTATTAGAATTGCGGGAAGGACAATGAACCTCCCGTGAAGTCTAAAGGAGGAAGAATGGAAAAACGACCCAAAATCGCTGCGATTGCGACGATTTATCATAAATACTCGCACACACAGCACATCGTTGATCGGTTCTTGGAGGGTTATGGGTGGAACAGTCGACATCACTACCCGCCAATGGATCTCGTCTCGCTCTTCGTTGAACAGGTCAAAGACAACGATCTCAGCCGCGATCGGTTGGAACGTTTCCCGACAATGAAGGGGTATCCCACAATTGCCGAAGCACTCACCCTCGGTGGTAAGGAACTTGCTGTTGATGGGGTACTGATTATCGGGGAGCATGGCGAATACCCTTCCAACGAGAGGGGACAACGCCTTTATCCGCGCTATGAACACTTTATGCAGATGGCTGAGGTATTTGAACGTAGTGGGCGCGGTGTGCCGACTTTTAACGACAAGCATCTCTCATGGAATTGGGAGTGGGCGCGCGAGATGTACGACATTTCCCAAGATATGGATTTCGCTTTTATGGCAGGTTCATCGCTACCCGTTACGTGGCGCACGCCTTCTATTGACATGCCGCTCGGTGTTCCGGTTTCAGAAGCAGTGTGTGTCGGCTACGGCGGTGTGGATAGTTACGATTTCCACGCATTGGAGACCTTGCAGTGTATGATAGAACGGCGCGAAGGTGGTGAAAGCGGCGTGAAATGGCTGCAGGCATACCGCGGCGACGCGTTCTGGGAAGCGCATCATACTGAACTCTGGTCGCGTGAACTCTTTGAATCGGCACTCTGTCGGAGCCATACGCTTACTCCATCACGTCCCGGATTTTATAACCCATTTCCAACTTTGGATGAGTTGAAGGAGATCGTGAAAGATCCAATCGCCTATCAATATGAACACAATGACGGATTGAAATCTACCATGATTCTGATGAACGGATTGGTACAGGATTTCAACTTCGCTGCTTACATCGGTTCAAACGACGAAATCCTTTCAACGCAGATGTATCTCCCGATGCCACCCGCTCGGACGACGTTGGCGAATTTCTTTTCACCTTTGGTTAACAATATTGAGCAGATGTTCCTGACAGGCGAGGCGACCTATCCGGTTGAACGTACGCTTTTAACGACAGGCCTCGTTGCTGCAGGTGTTGATAGTCTCTTCGCTGACGGTGTGAAGCAAGAAACGCCGCATTTAGATATTGCCTATCAACCGACCGAAGCGTCAACCTTTTGGAGGACATGAGTTATGAAACGAATTGCTGTTGTTACGACTATCTACCGTTACTTATCGCATGCGCAACATTTTGCAGATCGTTTTCTTGTCGGCTATCCAAAAGAGGGCAGATGGCATCGTTCAGATATGAAAGTCGTTTCTCTCTATGTTGACCAGAAACCAGAGGGGGAGCAGAGCGAAGACCGTGCGAGAGAGTTCGGGTTTTCCGTTTATCCTACAATTGCCGAAGCACTTCGATGCGGTGGTGATAAAATCGCTGTGGATGCAGTGCTTTCGATTGGAGAGCACGGTGATTATCCTACCAATGAAAAAAGTCAGGTGTTGTACCCACGGTATGAATTTTTCAAAGAGTGTGTCAAAGTTTTTGAGGCAGACGGACGCGCCGTGCCGATCTTCAACGACAAACACCTCTCCTACAGTTTTGAGAAAGCGAAGGAGATGGTGGACGATGGGCATCGCCTCGGTTTTGGGGTGCTTGCGGGTTCGTCGCTGCCCGTCACATGGCGATTGCCTGATGTCGAACTGCCGTTGGAATGCGAAATAGAAGAGGGACTCATGGTAGGCGTTGGCGGTTCGGATCCGATGGATTATCACGCTATGGAGGCGATGCAATGTATGATAGAACGCCGAAAAGGTGGTGAGACTGGGGTCGCTGCTGTCCAATTAATAGGTGGTGAGGAAGTCTGGAAGGCAGGCGAAGATGGACGCTGGTCTCTGGAATTGTTGGAAGCGGCACTTTCGAGAAGCGATACGCCGTGCGGTTTAACGGATGAAGACGGTCGAACGCAAGATATGATCCGTAACGGTGAAATCTACCGGCTCGTCGAGAACCCATCCGCCTATTTCATTGAATATAACGACGGATTAAGGGCAACACTTTTGATGCTCAACGGGGCGGTTCGGGATTACTGTTTCGCAGCGAAGCTTAGAGACGAACCGGTGCCAGTCTCCACGCAGTTTTTCTTAACGCCCACCCCAAACGTCACCTATTCCGCGTGTCTTATCGCCAAGATTGAGGAACTTTTTGAGACAGGTATTGCACCATATCCAGCGGAGCGGACCTTGTTGGTGAGCGGAACGTTGGAGAGTTGTCTGACTTCGCGCCTTCAAGGGCATGTCCGTTTAGAAACCCCGCATCTTAATGTTGAATACCGCGCCCCCGCGGAATCACAGCATGCGCGGCGTTAAAATGTAAAGGCGGGTCCCTGTACCCGCCTACTCATAATGTCTGATGTGCAGCCTAATCCACATGATCAGTCGTGATATCCTTGGGTTTACCATCTGCTCTAACGCAAAATTTATGAGTTTTTCGTAATATCAGTAAAGTGTCTGCTTATTTTCGCCGGACGCGACATCCCAAATACGAACGGTGCCATCTCTGCTACCGCTCGCAAACGTCCGCATATCCGCACTAAAGGCAATCGCAGCAACCAATCCGTTATGTCCTTCAAACCTTTTCTTATATTCGCCTGTGTTTGGATCCACCAAGTGGATATGCCCTAATTCATCACCACCTGCTAATAGACTGCCATCTGGACTAAAAGCGACGCTATAAATACTATATATACCGTCACCAGAAATTCTATGTTTCAGTTCGCCTTTCACCGTGTCCCACACATGGAGATTCCCGCTATCACGATGGAAATTCCCGTCTTCACCACGGAGAGTGACATCATCGCCTCCGCTCGCCAATGTTTTGCCATCCGGACTGAAAACGATGCGATGACACCCTTTTTTGTGTCCTATAAGCGTTTTTTTAATTACGCCTTTAACCGGATCATATAAATCGATGGTGGCGTGCAGATTTGAAACCGCCAGTATAAGATTATTCGGATCGAAAATGGAACAGTAAGCATTAAGAAATCTTTCGTGTCTTATGATATGTTGCTTTTTGACACCCGTGTCTGCGTACCAAAAAGTGAGGTCTCCGTATATGCCCACCGTCAAGAATGTTTCTCCATCAGCACTGAAGTCGAAACTGCTGATCCAGCCGCCACGCTCAAGTTCGTATTTATGCTTTCCTGTGTTGACATCCCAAAGATGGATTCTGGAGAGTTCTTCC
>JAPPDN010000182.1 GCA_028824575.1 Candidatus Poribacteria bacterium
CCTAATGAAGACATGAAAATTCTGATGCCAATAGCAGATGCCATTGGGTTGGGTATCTTGGATGCGACGACCGTTGACAACATTCAAGAGTTCCCAAAGGTCTGCGGTAATCCAAACTGGACGTTTTGGCATCAACTCAAGTATTTCTTTGCACATTACACGAGGGACACCGATGCTCCAATGCGATGGGAGGACGAAGTACTACAGTTCTGGATGCCGCCGGTACTGCATCCGAGCGTCAAACACTTTTTGATCACCGCCTCGGCTCTCTACGATGGACATCTAAATCGAGCGTTTTTGGATGCGAAAACCGAGATCCTTCACACCCAACCGATGGCATGGGTCCCCGGAAACCGTGTTTTTCAGATTCGCACCGGTATTTATCCACGGAGGGCAATTTTGGACCTCAGCAACACGTGGGACATTCTCGGGATGTCTGAAACAGGGAATCACATTTTTTTGAGAATCCAAGCCGAAATAGAAAAAGATCCGAATATTAAGCATGGGATTATAGCCCATGTTCACGCAATTGAACAGTTGGAGAATATCGCGAAAAATAAGAATGTCTGTTTCTTGACAGGTTTCCGAAAGGAAGAAGGATTGGAAACCGCTTTTCAAGAGGCACAGGTCATCTGGGTGGTCGGCATGCCGGAAATGGGACCCCGCGCCATTTTAGAGCGCGCTCAGATCTTATTTGGAAACGATGCGGAACCCCTCTCTTATGAAATGGAACCTGAGTCCCATCGTTACAAAGATGAACGCGTCCAGAGCGTTTATGAAATAGAGGTTGCCCGTATATTCACACAGATTATAGAGTTGGCTCAGCTGAATCATTTGGCAAACAAGAAAGTTATGTTGATTACGGGTTTCCGAATTCCTGAGATCACCGACAGACCTGAAACGCTCCTTTTTGACTGGGCAGATTTCGAGGTTGCTGGTGGGTTAGACAAACTTTCCGAGGTGATAGCGACACGCCAACGTTTTGAGACGGAACGCGACAATCTGACACCTAAATCCAGCAGACAAGAAGTAGAACGTGTATTAGGATGCTCCCCAAGGCAGGCGAACCGAGTCTTGCAAAGGCTGAGGGGTGGGAAAATCGCACGCATCCCTTTCCGAGAGCAAATTCTCGCACTTCTCGCCGATGGAGAGAAAAAAACACCCGAACTCGTGGCAGCGATTCAAGGACATCCAAAAGCAATAAATACTGAACTCACGCGCCTCGTGGGGATCGGTGAAATTGTAAAGGTTCGACGCGGTGTTTATACACTGCCAGAGGCGTAAAGTGATGACCAGTACTTTTGATTTGGTTGTTGACCGGTTCTAAACGCTCAAGCCTGTAAATTTTATTCACCTTGAACCAGTTTGAACTTATGCGCGGCTTCTTCTACGCCAACGAATCGGCTGTAGATCGCTACACGGCTGAGTCTGCCTTCCCAATTCCGACCACCACTTGCTTCATCACCGAAAAGCAACGGATAGGGTTCCCAATTGCTAAAATCCCCTTGCGTTCCGTTGCTAACATGGACAAGTTCGCCATTGATATAGCAGTAGACGTTTCCTTGAAAATAACTAACGATAACGTGTGTCGGTTTCCCCGCCTCAATCTTACCGAAAGAAAACTCACCGCCTAATCCGTTTGATCCAGTCCGTGGCGTGCGAATTCTTACAGCAAAACGATTTCCATCCTGTCCGAAGGTAAAGTTGCGATGGGTAATGTCATTTGAAAACGTGATAATCCGTGCGGGACCATCCTGATTCAGATTCTCCGTTGTAACGAGACACTCAAGTGTTAATTGATTGCTTTGCTGACACGCTGCGAGAAGCGTATCGTTAACACCGTCAGTAAGAAACGCACCACCGGTCAGGTCCATCTGCCCATCACCACCGATTGTCGCCGCGCCGCGGGGTTCAATGTTTCCACTTCCTTCAAGTGGGCCGTGCCACAGAAAAACAAGTCCATCGCGTGAACCGGGGAATTCTGTGTGCGTTCCGATGTCAGCGGGTGCTTCCGGTGATACATGAATTGCGAGAGATGTAGTTGCCGTGTCCCCCTCCGGGTCCATCACCGTGAGCGTTGCAACGTATTGACCAAGGTTTTCGTAAACGTGCGTCGGATCCGATTCGGTGGACGTTGTGCCGTCTCCGAAAGTCCAGTGGTGTGCCAGATCCCCCGCTGCTGAGAAAGTCACTGTAAGTGGGGCACTACCCTGAAGCACATCGGCGGATGCTTTCGCCTCCGGACGGAGTTTCTCGCCGGGTGCGTACGGTGTAAAGCGATAGGCAGAACCACCGTTCGGCGCAGCGAACGTATATTCCCCGGGGTGTGCCGTGCCGACTGGGACGACTTTCATGTTCCACGTATCCACACGATCGACTTTATACGGCTGTTCGCCTTGCAAATTAAGTGTTATCGTCTGCGGCGCGGTTGTGTAAGTAAGGTAGTATTCTCCATGTTTCGCGAGGATATACTGTCCCTTGTCATCACCGATCGGCGCAAGCGTATCAAACGCTGGTGCGTCAGCCATGAATTCTCTAAGGAACGCAATCCGTGGCGGACTCTCACCGCGCAGCACACCCCCTTTTGCCCACCAGAGAAGGTCTTCGGGGTGTTTGTATGTCTCTCCATGTCCAACATAGCAGCCAGAAACGGTGCCTGCCCAAAAGTGTTGTACCATCTCTTCCGCTGTGATATTGCCCCAACCCTGCGGAATGTTCCCCTCATAGCGGCACTCGTCATAGATAACAGGTTTTCCGTATTGCGTGCGATAGCGGATGCCCTGCGCCATATTAGATGTCTGAATGCTCGTATGTGTCACCCACGGCTTGCTATGGTCATACCAACGTCTACAGTTGTGGATCCCACGTAAACGCTGATAGGGGTCGTGATCTCGGATAACTTGGAAAAACCGATCCCAGTCTGACTCCTGTTTCGCAGGCATGATGTCAAATTCATTTGCGAGGGACCACCAGACGTTCCGAAATGCTGCTAAACGTGCGACGGCATATCGAATATACCGGTCATCGCTTTCGGCATCCATGTTTTCAAAATCCCACCGGTCGTAGGTATGAAATAGAATGATGTCCGCTTCAATACCGAGGTCCAACAAGTCTTGAACGCGCTGCTCGAAATGCTGCCAGAATTCTGGGGTGAATCTTGTGAAATCCCAATCTTTTAAGGGTTTTCCTTCAAACGGGTAGTGGACGGGTTCATTTTTGTTGTAGACGTAATCTTTTGGAAAAATGCACATCCGCATCTTGTTAAAGGGTGCTTCAGCGAGCGTTTCGAGCGTCTGTTCCTCCATCGCCTCGCCTTGATGTGCCCAGGCATAACAGGTCGTCCCAAATTGGTGATACGGCGTTCCATCGGCGTATTGCAAATAGAAGTCTTTATAGACCTGCACGGGGCCGTGGTTTCCTTCAGAGGGTTCGATGCACGTAAACTGCCCGGTCTTGCCGTTGAGTTCGGCGCGGTTACTTTTCGTTGTGTACGTCCATTCGCCGATTGCATCCGGCATGAAGCGGATTTTGTAAACCCCGTCTCCGTCATAGAACCCGTGTGGCTCGACAGTCCGACCACTTTGCTCAAATTTTGCTGTCAATTCGACTTCAGTGAACGGATTTCCAGTGTCCAGTCCATTCAAGGTCAGTTCAAATATTCCCCAACGTTCAACCATATTCACCTCTGAATTTTTTTGTGCATTCACGGTAGATGCTATACCTAAGAAAAAAGCAGCCGTGAAAATTATTATGGGTAAGATGTATCTTGCCATTGTTCCTTTCATTAGACGATGTTCCAGACAAGGTAGTTTATCGGTTTTGTCTCCGCTGCATTTCGGTATTGACAGCGCAAATACCAGCCACTGTCTCGTCAATCTGATTGTTTACGTGGTCGCGAAATCCGGACCTGCGTGCATTATTCTTAATGTATGCCCCACAAAGGTGGTATCCGACGCACTGCGGAATATCCCAGAGCGCGTCCATCACTTGGCGATAGTGGTCTGCATCGTGCAAGCGGTCCGCTGTCGGGGGCCAGCGGGTATCACCATGGGCGCGTATATGCCCCGCCGCGTCAGCCAGCAGCACAGGTTTATCTGCGAAGTCAGCCCAACGCCGCATCTTCGTGGCGATATTCTCC
>JAPPDN010000012.1 GCA_028824575.1 Candidatus Poribacteria bacterium
ATCCATCAATTAACAGGGGCTACGTATCAATGGCAGCATATAGGGACACCCTCTATATCGCCTCCATTGATGAAATCTTTGCTTCAAATGACGATGGCGAGACGTGGCACGTCTTCTGCTCGCGACCCAGCGGACGTGCTGTTGGATTGGTAATAACCGATGCCCCCGAATCCACCCGTTCGCCAACACCTATTACAATGTATCTTGCCCTCCGAGGTAAAGGCGTTTTCCAATCTACGGATGCAGGCACCGAGTGGAACTTACTTGATAAAGGGTTAAGAAACAGACGCATTTACAGCATTGCTGCGATTGAAAACAGGGTATTTGTTGGAACAGATGAAGGACTCTACCGCCTCAACGCGGGTGTTTGGCAGGAATTATCGGTGGATGCCGCCAAAACTACCCAATCTCTTGAGAACTTTGAAGACAAGACTCCTACTAACACAGACAGCGGTTTCTATCGTTTTAGCTCAGGTATTTGGGAACAGGTGCCGATAGAATCTGTCAATGCTATTCATGCCTTAGCAGCCTTTGAGAATAATCTTTATGTTGGCATGGGACCGGATCTGTCTATGTGGGCGAGATCGACGAAATCGGAATTAGCGGAATTAGGTGTAATAGTGGATGTGAACTCGGTGCAGGGCGGAATTTTTCGCTCAGCAGACTTGGGGGAATCATGGACTGAGATAACGCCTAAGGATAAACCGCTCTTTTTTACAGTCCTAACCGGTATAAAGCTTTTGGTTGCGGGTGAGACGCTCCTCGTACAAGGTGTTGAACAATTCCGGTCAACAGACGCGGGGCGGACTTGGACGCAACTGGACACTGCCCCTGTTCCGTCTCCACTTGATTTCCGACGAATAGTCGCGGCGGATGAAAGGGTTTTTTATTCAATTGGTGGAGACGGTGTTTATCGCACAACGGATGCTGGCGACTCATGGCATCTATTTATGGCGGGTGTCATAGGAACGGGGATTCGGAGTTTGGTAGCATTCAACAACGGACTCTGTGCGTATACCGGCAGAGACATCGTTCAGTCAACCGATGGTGGCGAATCGTGGAAAAGGATTCCCGTTGATACTGACGATTACTTCATGTTATCTTATGGTTCAAAGTTAAAGGTTAGAGATGGTAAGCTTTATGGCATCGCATCTGAAGTGAAAAATTTTCGGATTTTCGGTCTATCTGCGGATGGTAATACCCTCGTTCCAAGAGAAAAAACACCTGATTTTGATGAAGAAACGCTTTCCACCGAGTCGTGGACAGCTATTGCAGCGGCAGAACAGTTCCATTTACCTGATGACCTCGAAGAGAACCCTCAGTTGACGAAGACGTTGCGCAATATGACTACCTTTGCAAGGGTCGGCGGATTTGCTGTGAGTGGTGAGACATTCTATGTCGAGTACCTGCGGCGGCTTTTCAAGTGGAAACTCGGCGACCCCGAATGGACGGATACTGGATTAATAGACCTTACGCAAAAATCTGCTTGGGGTCAGAGAGACTATGGGTTCAAGTTAGCCGCATCCGGAGAAACCGTCTATGTGGGGAAGCGAGATGGTAAGTTGTTTCAATCATTTGACGGTGGAAACAGTTGGAGAGACATCACGCTGATCCTTCCGTTTCGTTTCACGTATTTCAAGGAGATAGTTTTTGCGGGACCAACGGTTTATATCGCAACAGATACAGGTGTTTTGGCTTCACAGAACGGGGAACACTGGCGCGTGCTGACCGATGGAATGGGACAGCGTCCCGTTATAGACATGTTCGCTGTAGATGGTACCACGGTTTATGGTGCTGGCAATGCGGGTGCCTATCATTTAGGGAGCCGTGGCAAGTGGGAACAGGTTTCTCCAAATGTTCCGGGTAAAATTATCTCTCTCGCCATCAATAACGACAGACTTTATGTTGTTGCCTCACGTCGTGGGTTATTTCACATCCCACTTGATGAGAAATTTCACAACGCGTCGATTAATGAATAGGTACTAACAGGACTAACCTTGACTAACCTTGAGGAATTACATACGCGCAATACGTTCTCGGAGAAACATGTTGGGGACCAAAACAGTTCTCTCCGTATCGCCAAGTGTAGAGAAACAGACGACACTCTGGGGCAGACTCAAGCAAGCGGAAAATGCCGCCAAGTAGATACTGAATTATAAGAGGAATTTATTGAGATGAAACGTATCCGAACTTATGTAGTGTTATTGCTAAGTATCAATCTGTTCGTCAGCAGTGGACAGGTGGTTGCCGATGAGGTTATCTCTTTTATTTCCAGAGAAGATGGAACGAGTCCTATCATTCTCATGAACACGCAAGGAAAGATACTCAAAAAAGTGATAACAGCACCGGGAAAACCGGGTAACTTGACCTGGGCTCCTGATGGACGTTCGTTTGCCTACGGGTCGCGCCGAACTGGAAGTCCTGATATTCATGTGATGAATATAAAAACGAATACACACCGTCAGTTGACTTTCCATGGTAGAAGAGATATATGGCCCGCATGGTCCCCCAACGGGAAATGGATCGCATTCGTTTCGGATCGTACGGGGTGGATGAGCATCTACAGAATGGATGTCAATGGAGAAAATGTGAAGAAATTGACGAATCGAGGGGACTGCGGCAGACCCGCTTGGTCGCCAGACAGCCAATGGATCGCTTATGGGTTAGCACCGGATAAACTCATTTACGGTCTTTTCGTGATGGATGCTGAGGGTAGAAAGACAAAGAAGATTGCAGAGAATGTGCCGCACCCCGGCTGCACATGGTCGCCTGACGGTAAACAGATCGCTTTTACCGCATGGGATGCTGAAGGCGGAATCAATATTTTCAGCAGTGACGTGAATGGCAGAAAATTGCGCCAACTCACCTGGTCGGCTTTAGGAACAATCATCTCTCAACCTGTGTGGTCACCGAGTGGAAAATGGATTGCCTATTTTTTGGGGACAAAGCCAGTCGGGTTCGGAGTTCCTGTAGATCAGATTTACGCTAAGGGAGTCATCCGTATTATAGATACAACAGCAAAGGGAGAGCGCGAGAAATCAATTAAAGCGACAAAAGGCTTGCTGTCCGGTCCTTCTATTGAGTGGGTGCCGGAGAAATTTTTCTCCGTATCCCCGAGCACGGAAAAACAGACGACACTCTGGGGCAGACTCAAGCAAGCGGAAAATACCACCAAGTAGATACCGCATTACAGAGGGAGTAATATATGAAGCGCACACGGATTTATGTGTTCGGGGTCGTATTGTTTGTAGGGAGTGGACTGCTGTTCGTAGCCAATTGGGCAGATGCTGCGAAAAGTGATCGGATCTCTTTTGCGTCCAATTCAGAAGGGAATTTCGATATCTATGTCATGGACACAAATGGCGAGAATCTTCGCCTACTCACAAACCACCCGGCGGATGAGAAAGATTTAACGTGGTCGCCTGATGGACGATTTTTCGCTTATACCTCCAACCGAGATGGAGATTTCAAGATTTATATCATGGACACAAGGACAGGGGAACACCGGCGATTTACAAACCGCGATGAGAGAGAATGGACACCAGCATGGTCTCCTGATGGGAAATGGATTGCTTTTGTTTCTGATGGTGATGAAGAGGTGCTCTTGGGCGAATGGGGCAAATTCAAAATAACGAGCAACATCTACAAAGCGGATATCAACGGGGCACATCTGGTGCAGTTGACCGACAAGGGAACAAACGTGGGACCCGCTTGGTCACCAGACAGCCAACAGATCGCGTTTGTCTCTTACCATCGGGGTGATGAAAGGAAAGGTATCTATGTGATGAATGCCGATGGAAGAAGGTTAAGACGCATTGATGATAAACAGGTCCAGGTGCTTGATGGCATAATTCAAGGTGAATGTGCTTGGTCTCCCGATGGCAAACAGATCGCCTTTAGTATGGTTGTCCCCAGGGAAGATCACATGCACTTGTACGTGATGGACGTGGATGGTAAAAACTTTCGTCAACTCACTCAAGGGACCCCTATATTGGGGAACAAGGACGGTACCCGGTTTCCTGAGATTCGCCAACCTGCGTGGTCGCCGAATGGGAAATGGATTGCTTATGTTTATGAAAATGCACCTGGCAATGCTGATATTTATGTTATAGATGCAATGGGAAACGGACGCGGAA
>JAPPDN010000967.1:0-2439 GCA_028824575.1 Candidatus Poribacteria bacterium
GTTGACTCAAAAAGGTATGAAACGGGACGATGTGATTGATTATTTGGTTCCTTCTTTCTTAATGGATGGTGATTTGGAAAAACCAGCAAGTGCTTCAAATCCTAGCGGTGGTCTACGGACAAAAATCCATTCGGTAAAAATGGCTCTTCAAAATCAATATCAGGTCAATGTTTGCGATTCTGTAGAGGCATGTGAAGGTAATTTTCTCCTAATTGAGCCTCACTGTTTCCATGTGGAAACTGATCATGATCGGGAAACGAAAAGTCAATTGATTCAAGAAGTGCACAACCACGAAGCAGCTAAGATTCTTTATTGCTCAGGAGTGGAGGTGTTGCGTTGGAGTGGTAATCAAGTGAATCGTGTTGGAGCAGCTATTGATGCGGTTACAGCAAATTGCCCATATTTATTGAATGTGCTGAATGTGCTGAATATTGAGAAGCCGAGTGTTATGTTGATTGATCCGGTTGATGAGGATTTCTTTAGCCCTGCGATGGAAAAACAATTGGAGGTTGTTGCAATGGGTTTGGTGTCAAGAATCAAACAAACCGAATTTATTATTGAGTTGTTTCATGCGCTGCAAGCAACACCGATCCGAACAGTGTACCTTGGAAATGCCTCTCTCTGGGGTAATGCTATAAAGGAAAATGAATTAGTATGGAAGGGATCTTTGGAGTTAGAGCAGAAACTCCGAGATGTGACGGATTTGTTTGTGGGAGGGACGACTCGATCTATCGTAGCACAGGTTTTGAGTAAAGCCTCCATTTATGTTGGGAATACGATTCATGGAACTTATGTTGCTTCGCAAGTTGAATCGTTAATGTCGGGGTGCCTATCAATTACGGGGCACCATCTGATATATAGTGAGAGACCTGGAATAACAAAGCTTAAGGAAGTTCCTGAGTTTGTTTCCGCTATCCAAAATGCCACAAATAATTTTCAAGAGGTTCCTTCACGGAAAATCCAAAGTGAATCTCGAACTTGGGCATTAAAACATTGTAGTTTTGCAAGGTTCCGCGAACAATTGTCGGGAATACGTACAAATTTCTTGTAAAGAGTAGATGAAATTGCCTACCTGCATGAATTCGCTAGTTGTTTGTGCCTTGGAAAGGTTACCGTTTTCACACCAGTAGATTCTCTATCTTACCGAAAAGGAAAATGCATGAACCGCCAACACACTAACAGCGAAGATACAATTACCACCCTATTCGTCGAAATTCTAATGCCAATGAGCGCGACATGGAATATCTACGAGCAAACCACGAAACCACTCGTCGAAAATCAGAGGAAACCGGACGTAATCATCCGTACAGTTGAACGATATCCGATAGCAGTTGAAGTAAAGATTGACTACAAGCGCGGCCCCAATGAAACCGGTGAGAAGCAGGCACGCGAATATTACTTAGGCAAAACCCTCCGGACGACAGGCGAAACAATTGCCAGTGCAATAGCGATCCGCCTTCCATACAGATTTCGCAACATGCCACGTGACGAAATCCGCGAGAATTTAGAAGCGTCAAAAGATTTCGCGTATGCCCTCCTCAATGTTGAGGAACCACGCAGATTTCCGAAAACAGGTTGGCTCTACGGCAGCATTGCCGACATTGCAACTGCTATCCGCATCGGCGCAACACCCATCACCAAGATTGAGAGAGCTGCCGAAGTGCTGGAACAGGGTATCCATAATGCTGCTGTCATTGTCAATGGTGCAATTCAACACCGACCGCATATCGGTAAGAGGATTGGGGAACTCCTTGTCCAAGAACCCGGCGAACAGACAACGCAGATGGCAATGTTGATTATCAGTAACGCCTTGGTATTCCAAAGCTCCCTTGCGCGCAAGCCAGATTTGGAAGCCGTCCCATCGCTCAGTGAACTTACCGCTGATTACGGGCAACTTGATTCAGACGAAGTCCTCCGCGCATGGCGGGAAATCCAAAAGGTTAACTATGCCCCGATTTTCAACGTCGCCTACAATCTCGTCGAAACACTCGCTGCCGATGATAAACTCGTCGGTGAGATTTTGAGTGTGCTACGCGATACCGCCCGCGAATTGGAGAGAATGGGACTCGCCCAAGAACATGAACTCGCTGGAATCGTGTTCCAGAAACTCATTGACAATCGGAAAATTCTCAAGGCGAACTATACCCGTCCTGAATCCTCTGCACTCCTCTGTGCGCTTGCCTTACCAGAACTCAAAGGCGATCCGAAAAAACTGAAGATCGCAGATTTCGCCTGCGGTACGGGTTCACTCCTCAACGGTGTCTATCAACGCCTGCTGATGCTTTACGAGCAGGCGGGCGGTAAAGGCGAAGCCATCCATCAGGACATGATGGAAAAAAATCTCGTCGGGTGTGACATCCTGCCGAACGCAGCACACTTGACCGCTTCTATCATTGCCAGCACCTATCCGGATGTCCGCATCGGTGGCACTCGCATCCA
>JAPPDN010000967.1:2449-4135 GCA_028824575.1 Candidatus Poribacteria bacterium
GCCTTACGGTACCCCGCGTGCAGATGGACTTTACGCTATCGGTGCTCTTAACCTGCTCAGTGACCCAGCGGGGACGCTCCCATTGACATTAGATACAACAGAAACCGCTACTGGACAAGGGACTGAAACGACTGATCTTAGGGATGCATTCAGACATGGCGAATTTGACATCGTTATCCAAAATCCACCCTATACCCGTAGTGGTGCTGATAGCAACTCAAATCTACCTAAGAGTATTTTCGCCGACAAAAAGGAAGCATCGGCAATGCAAGCATCACGAAGGGCACAGGGACGGCGGCTTGGTGGCAATAATCCTGGAGCGGGTCCCGACTTTGTCGATCTCGCGGACAGAATGCTAAAACGCAATGGCAAAATGGCATTTGTGTTACCTGTCACAGCAATTATGGGAAGTAGTTGGCAAAACGTCCGAAAATTGTGGGCGGAGGAGTATCACGATGTTCTTGTCATCACGATTGCTGATGCTCTCACTCAGAATTGTGCATTCTCAGCGGATACCAACATGGCAGAGTGTCTCGTTATCGCAACGAAGGGAAAATCAAAGAACACTGGGCGTGCGACTTTTGTATGCCTTGAACGTTGTCCTGATGGTGAACTGGAAGCTCAAGAAATCGCAAAAGTTATTTTTCGGGGCAACGATGTTCGCCAACTTGAGGATGGTATTAACAGAGGCAATCCTATTCACGTTGGGGATGATGTTATCGGGTTTGTCATTTCTGCACCCTTGACCTCCGGGGCAGTAGGATGGCCTATATCCCGCGTTAGAAACATAACGACGATTCAATCGGCATACCAACTCACCAATGGACGGTTGCAACTGCCTCGACAGAAAGCCGTTATCGACTTACCAATCTGTCCTCTCTCAGATATTGCTCAATTTGGAGCGGATCATCGCGATATCCATGATCCGGGAAAGCGCGGCGCGTTTGACATTGAAGACGGGTGGCCTGATACTGCTGAATATCCGTGCTTGTGGCATCTTAATAGCAGTGTGCAGCGGTCAATGGTTGTATTGCCCGATGCTCACGCGTTCATTCGTCCGCATGCGGAAGTGAAGGCACGGGAGATACTCAAACGCAATAGTAGAGTCCATTTCAATATAGACTTGAGATTCAATTCATACTCCTTGTTAGTGGCTTTTACAGAGCAGGAGGTTATTGGTGTTGATTCAATGCCAAACATCGTTTTTAAAGAGAAACGGATTTATGATTATGTTTGGGCCTTATGGGGCAATTCTACATTAGGTCTATTATGCTATTGGTTAATTTGTGGGAAGCAGCAAGCAGGTCGAGGTAGAAGTTCAAAAGCGGCTTTGGAATCAATGTCTACGTTGAATGTCCGCGAACTCTCCAATGAGGCACTCACGAATGCAGAACGGATTTTCAAAGAACTGAAGGATCAAAAAATGTTGCCGTTCAACCAGATGGACGAGGATCCAGTGCGTCATGAATTAGATCGGTTGTTGTTATCAGAAATGCTTGGTATTACGGAGGTGGAGCGTCCGGATGTACATGAAGGACTTGCGTTGCTTCGGAAGATGTTGTGCCAAGAGCCGAGCATCCATGGTGGGAAGAAATCAAAAGTTAAGTTGGATGCCCATTAACTCTATATTTCTCACTTACCCCCATTTTTTTCTGAGGTATAAGATTAGGGTTTGTAAGGGGATAT
>JAPPDN010000895.1 GCA_028824575.1 Candidatus Poribacteria bacterium
CTCATAATTGCAGACGAAGGGTCGGGTAAGAAAGCGAGACTCACACTTTATCCGGTTTCCGAAAATCGGTAATAGCAGTCCAAGAGCCTATCTGTATTAGTTTTCAGTGACTGCTGCCTCGTCAATGGCGACCTCTCGCTTGGCAGAATCAATGCGAACCGTCATGCCTATTGGAATGACGAACATCGGATCCGTGTGCCCGAAGTCCATATTCGTGACAATCGGCATATCGTTTAACCCAAACTCCTCGCGGATTGTTTTACAGAGTGCGTCGTCGTATTCCGCAAACGTATCGGGATCAACACCGCCACCGGGTCGCCCAAGCAGAATACCGCTGAGTCCGTCGAGAATATCCATTGCTGCAAGGCATCTCACAAACCGTGTTAAAAATGAAGGCGGAAGCCCTTCTTCAGAGGTTTCCAAGAAGAGCACGGCACCTTGAAGGTCCCCAGCAGCAGCGGAGAAATAGTCAGTGCCGCGAAGCCAGTCCAAAACATCAACGCAGCCCCCAAAAAGTTGACCTTCAACGCTCCCATCTGTCTGATGAAATCTCCAATCCTTGCACGGATTCAGTTTCCGGCGAATGGATTGGTTTTCAGGGTTCTCCCACGGCAGATATTCAACTGTCCATTCCGTTCGGTTTGGTTCAATAACGCCAATCGGTTCGGCGGAAAAGAGGGTACGTCGAACGGAGTCCACCATATACGGAAACATTCCGCCGTTTTCGGCAAATCCTGCCATAAACGAGGGCCCGTAAAATGAAACGATCCCCGCTTTAAAACAGGCAGCATGGGAAATAGTCGTATCCGAAAAACCCATAAAGACCTTCGGGTTCTTCCGAATCAAGTCCGAGTCGATGTAGGGCAGTGTGCGGATAGAGTCTTCACCACCGATCGTTGAGATAATTCCGTCGATTGTCTCGTCGACAAAAGCTGCCATCAAGTCGTCGGCCCGTGCTTCGGGATTTTTGGCAAGCCAATCCGCATCGCGCAATGCGTGTTCCGTCTCAACAACCGTTACGCCGAATTCTTCTTCAAATTGCCGTTTACCTATCTCGTAACGATACGGGACAGTACCGGGACCACCCCAAGAAAGCGAGATCGCTGCGATACGGCTACCGGGACGCAGTATCTTCGGTTTGATTTTCTTCATTGGAAATCCCTACTTTCTCTTTTACGGTCTCAATAAGTACGAGCAACCGTTTTTTCGCTAACTGGCGTGAACTCGGTATCGGCGGAGGCGGTTCAAAAATGGTCCCGCGGTCACGTTGCACCCAACCTTTTACGCTGTCGTCAGCCCTAATATGGAGCCATCTACTTTCAAGGTCAAGATAGATCTTTAATTGATCGTCCTCGTTTCGGACGTTATATATGAGCGAAAGATCGGCTACCTGCCAACTAACATCCTCTTCAATTGTTGATACTTCTGCCCGTCCTGCCAGCGGTATTTTTGCTGCCTTGAACCCTTGGATCAGTTCTTGAGACAATTTGCCTTCGGCAAGCGAGGTCTGCGCTGCTGAACTAACCTCAAACAGCAACGTCAAAATTTCATACTTGGACTGTTGGTAGACAATGAGGTTTTCCTTACCGTTCGTGATCCGATAAGTCTGCCCGTGTTTCTTATCTTTAATGAACCACTGTTTGTTTGTCTGTTCGGTAGAAACTTCCAGATCCGTTGAGAGTTCCAGTTTGTTTGTGTCAAACGCGTTCTTTAGGTCAGGGAGATAGACATCAATCTGGTTATCTGTTCTGGTGACTATATACCCGGCACCCGGCGCATTCCTGAGCAGCCACTCCTCACCGCTTATCAAAATTTCAAGGCGGGGCGTACTCGGACCAAAGCGGATATTTTCTGTCATATTCGCGAACATCTTTTGCCAATCGATCTCTGTTCTCAACGCCTTGTCCAGAGCTGCTCCTTTGAGTCTCGCACGATGCGTCAATGCCGCGCTAAACAGAAGTTCACGCTCCAATTTACCACTGCTCAGGTTGCTGATATATTGCCGGTCCAAATTGAAGCGATATACATCTTGCGTGTAGGCAAGCGGTTTTGAAGTGACTACCGGTCTGCCGCGCACGGCTGTACGCGTGTGAATCTGAAATTTCGGAACCTTCGTCTGCTGAACGGGTGGTGCTTGAAGAACATAAACGCCAAAGCCGAAACCGACGAAAACGACAAAGATAATGATAAATGTCAGGCTTTTCAGAAGTGCTTTCATGTTTGCTCCTATTGCCGCCGTGTGTCCTATTTTTTTAGGGCTTACGCAAAATTCGGATGCCTACCCATACACGATTAACGAAGTTTGGTGCTTCACCGATTCGGGTAAGCCCTATGGTTTATTCAATGTCTGATGCCTTAAAGCGCGCGGCTCTGCTTACCAAGTGTCTGAGTTCATCGACTTGTTCATTGTGGATACGCGGTGCGATACCTCTAAGGCTTTGCGATACGGCTGCCAAATTTCCATCTTTTGCCCAAAAACTCTCGCGCAGAATTTCTGCGAATTCCGCTACAATCGCTGCAAGTTGAAATTCAGCGGATGCCGCTTGGAAGGTCCTCTTCAACTGTGTTGTGAAAATTTCCTCGTTAATTTCGGAGGGACGATAGGTATCCGGATCCTCGTAACGTATAGAGACAGTCGCCAAATGTCCTCTCGCCCCTTCAGTGAGTTTAATTTCATAAAGTGCTGTGACGCTGTGGCCTGCACCGATTTCTCCGCCATCTGCGCTGTCATCCCGAAATTCCGAATGGTCGAGCTGACGGTTTTCATAGCCAAGCAGTCGAAAACGACTGACGACTTGCGGATTAAAGTCAACTTGGACCTTTGCGTCTTTAGCGATAAGTTGTAGGGTCCCTGTTAAGTTTTCAACAAAGACACGTTTCGCTTCATTGAGGGTATCTACATAAGCGTAACTGCCGTTGCCGTTATCAGCGAGTTGCTCCAGGAGGACATCGTTGAAATTCTCGATGCCGACCCCGATTGTTGTTAAGGTAATCCCCTCCGCAACGTGCCCGCGAACTTTTCTGAGTATGACATCAGGGTCTGTTGCGTCAACATTGGCAACGCCGTCGGAACAGAGAATCACACGGTTGATGCCGTCAGGCTTTGGATTGCGCAAGGCGAGACTGTACCCAAGGCGGAGTCCTTCGTCAACATTGGTTGCCTCCTCTGGTACAAGCGAATGAATTGCTGCCAGGATCCCCTCACGTCCTTCAATACCGGTATGCGGCAGGACGATCCGCGCTCGGTTACTGTAAGCGACAATAGCCACCTTATCCCGCGGACGGAGCTCTTCAACCAAAAGCGTTAGGGCATCTTTGACCAATTCCAACCGGTTTTCGATGGCCATTGAACCGGAGACATCAATGACGAAAGTCAACATCGCGTCCTTTCGGTTTTCGTCGGGAACCACGCGCCCTTGTATACCGATTCGGAGCAAGTGGAGTTGTTCGTCAGCTTGGGGAACTCTGCGTCGTCTGCGATCTTGCGGCAATCGGAGTTGCCCGCTTTCACCAAATCGGGATGGCGCGCCCTCAACGTGCACAGCAAAGGCTTCACCCCATGGGGGTCGGTAATTGTAATCAAAAGCATTAACAAATTCCTCTACTCGAACGGCTTCCGGGGGCGGAAGGTATCCATCCCGAAGATAGTTTCGCGTGATGGAATAGGAGGCGGTATCGACATCCATACCAAATGTTGAAAGGTGATCATCTCTTGTAGCAATAAATTGATTCGTGCCGTAATCCTTAAAGACGGTACCGTCCGGAGGGGTCAATCCGAAAGATGTGCCGCCGTGCGAAGCATACCCGTCTGTAGCATAGGCACTCTCCGCTTCGTCAGCACTATCAGAACCGCCGCAGCCCGTGTAGCTAAAAAGCATCAGTCCGCACATCGCAAGGATAACGCTTAATTGGTATACTGTTTTCAATTCAGTTTTCATCAGAAATAACTCCTTTTTATTTCCGCTGCTGAACCCGTCTCAACGATATTCGCACCACTTCGTTAGCATATAATGCCTAACGAGTCTTGGCGGAAAATTGTTGACATTAAGTTGGTAGCAGTCCACAATTACAGTGAAGTAGGTAATTATGTTGAACATGTGATAGGTTGCCCTACCCTGAAGGTGATGCTTCATG
>JAPPDN010000443.1 GCA_028824575.1 Candidatus Poribacteria bacterium
CCTTTGATGACTAAATCAGCGATGAGGTTGACTACGAACGTAATGGTAAAGAGCAGAACGCCGATGATAAAAAGTACCTGATAGTGTTCGTCACCTCTCGCCACTTCACCGAGTTCCGCGGCGATCGTTGCGGTGAGTGTACGAATCCACGAGAGGGGTCCCGATGGAATGTTAACGGAGTGTCCTGTCGCCATGAGGACTGCCATCGTCTCACCAATGGAGCGTGCGGCACCGAGCAGCACTGCTGCCAAGAGTCCATTTTTTGCCGCGGGGAGCAGCACGCGGTAGATGACCTGCCACCGCGTAGCACCCAGTGCTTCCGCCGCTTCGCGATAGGAGTCGGGAACGGCTTTGAGCGCATCCTCTGCTATAGAAACGATAATAGGCACACTCATCAACGCTAACATAATGCTGCCGTTCAACATCGTTAAACCGATCGGGGCATTGAAGACCACGATAATCAGTTCATTCATCACGGTCAATCCGATGAACCCCCATACAACAGAAGGGATCGCGGCGAGCAATTCAATGATAATTTTAAATGTTTCTCTGAGTTTTGGGCTACAGAACTCCGATACAAAGATCGCTGCCCCGAGTCCAAAAGGCACAGCAATACACATCGCTAATGCGGTTACGCTAAAAGTTCCCAAAATCAAGGCGAAGGTACCGTATCTTTTATTACTCAGCGAAGTTGGGTACCATTCAGGACTTGTCAGGAATTGTCCCAAGTCCAATCCGTTGAAAAGAAAACCCGCTCCCTCTCGAAACACAAAGAAGAAGATACCGAAAACAAAAATAATAGAACTAAGCCCACATAAACGGATGAATAGTTCTATTACAGTTTCCGAAAACGGCAGGTTTGCCGTACTTTTTTTTCGTAGGATATTCATATTTTTTTAATTACTCGCTAACGGGACGAAACCGAGTTTTTCGACAATCTTCTGACCTGCTGCTGACAGAATCCAATCGAGATACACCTTCACTTCACCCGTAGGTTCACCGAGGGAATACATGTACAATGGACGCGCGATAGGATAGGTTTTGGCGAGGACATTTCCAAGACTTGGGGCATAATAAGGTGCATCATCTGTTGTAGCGACTTCCAACATTTTCACATGCGAAGTCGCATATCCCATACCACTGTAGCCGATAGCACACGGCGTTCGCCCAATAACCTCTACTACGTCCTTAGAGCCGTGCAAATCCAAAGAACCGAGTTCAAAGTCTCGCGTTTTACCATGCAGTGCTTCTCGAAAATAGAAGTAAGTACCGGAATTAGATTGCCGACTGATACGGATAATCTCGTCGCTTGGACAGTTGGTGTGCGTGATACCGAGGTCGCTCCATTTAGTTATTTGACCATCTTCACCATATATCTCCGCGAGTTGGGGAATCGTAATTTTATCAAGCGGCGTGGCGTGGTGGACATAAACTGCAAGCGCATCGTACCCGACAATAAATTCCTGGGGGACTTTACCGGTATTCTGTGTCGCGTGTTCCAACTCTTTGGGGCTGATTTGACGACTACAGTTCGCAATATCTACGGTGCCATTAATAAGCGCGGCAACGCCTGTACCAGAGCCACCGCCTGACACCTCCACTGACGCTGTGCTGGTGATCCCTGTGTACATTTCTGCCCACGCTTGCGCCAAGTTCACCATCGTATCTGAGCCTTTATTCTTGATCGTGATTTGCGCTACTTCTTTACTGGCAACACTCTCACCATCTTTAGGTGAACAACCGGTGATAATGCAGCCGAATGCCACAACCGCCAAAATGCCTATAATCGTGTAACCTGCCCAACCATACTTTTGCATCTATCTCCCTCGCTTGCTTGATTTTACCGTAAATTATAACACGCAATTGTTACGAAAATAAGACAAAATTCGGATTTTTTGTAATTTGTAATCAAATGGGTGTAAGTTAAAAGAGATAGTCCCTTGTGGAAGTTAGCATTAGGACAAAATAGATTTGATTTTTCAGCCTTGTTGTGGTAAATTGTGCAGAAGTGGCAACATGAATTGGTAAATCTTTTTCAATGGCAATACAAAATACCGGTCAACCGCGTGAGTGAAGACGCAATCACAAAAAAGGAATAATATTGTGGAAACCAAGTTTCAAGAACTCAAAACCCGTCTGCTTGAAGTGAATGATATATCGTCCGCTGCTGGGTTACTCTATTGGGATCAGTCCACTTACATGCCACCGGGGGGTGCTGCGGCACGGGCACGCCAAACTGCGACACTCGGACGATTGGCGCACGAGAAATTTACGGACCCAGCTATCGGAAAATTGCTTGATGCGCTTGAACCTTATGAAAAAAGCCTCGCTTATGACGCTGACGAAGCAAGTCTCCTCCGTGTCGCCCGACGAAAGTATGAACGTGCTATTAAAATACCGGCAGAATTCACGGCGGAGGTGGCGAATCATACTTCTGAATCTTACCAAGTATGGACAGAGGCACGTCCGGCAAACGACTTTGAGCGGGTGCGACCGTATTTGGAAAAAACATTGGAATATAGCAGGCAGGCTGCTAACTTCTTCCCGGGGTATGATCACATCGCGGATCCACTTATTGAGTCAAGCGATTACGGGATGAAGGCGGCGGATGTGAGTCGCGTCTTTGCCGAATTGCGCCAAGAACTTGTGCCGATTGTTTCCGCTATCACATCACAGGACCCTGCTGACGATTCGTGTTTGCACCAACATTTTCCTGAAGAGCAACAACTCGCGTTCGGTTTGGAAATCGCTCAGCAGTTCGGCTACGACATGAATCGGGGGCGACAAGATAAGACCCACCACCCGTTTATGACGAAGTTCTCACTCGGCGACGTGAGAATTACAACTCGGACGAAAGAGAATTTCCTCGGTGATGCGTTGTTCAGCACGTTGCACGAGACTGGACACGCCCTTTATGAACAAGGCATCCGTATGGATTATGAAGGGACACCCCTCGCTCGCGGAACTTCCTCTGGGGTACACGAAAGTCAGTCGCGGCTTTGGGAAAATTTAGTCGGACGCAGCCGCGGGTTTTGGTATCACTACTATCCGAAACTCCAACGCGTCTTTCCTGAGCAGCTCGGTTCTGTGCCCAAGGATACATTCAACCGGGCAATCAATAAGGTGGAACGCTCTCTCATCCGTACAAACGCAGATGAGGTAACATACAATCTGCACGTCATGTTGCGTTTTGACCTTGAGTTGGCTATGTTAGAAGGGAACCTGGAGATTAGAGATCTACCCAATGTATGGCGTGAACGGTTTGAAGCGGATTTCGGCATTGTACCACCGGATGACAAAGACGGCGTTCTACAAGATGTTCACTGGTACTTTGGGTTGATTGGCGGTTCATTTCAAGGCTATACACTCGGGAACATTTTAGGTGCACAATTTTACGCATCTGCTTTCAAGGCGCATCCTGAAATCCCTACTGAGATTAAGAGGCAAGGCAAGTTTAGTACCCTGCACAATTGGTTGAAAGAGAATCTTTATCAACATGGATCGAAGTATACAGCCCCAGAAATCGTTGAACGCGCAACTGGCAGTCTACTTTCTATTAAACCCTATATGGCGTATCTGCGCTCAAAATATGGCGAGTTATACGATTTGGCCGATTGTGGTCCAGAGCAGTGGGTGGAGATGATGGAAACGTGGCCCGGCGGGAATGCTTCGTAAACAGACTGTCTTCTAAATGGAGAATTGATCATGGGAAACGGACGGTTGCTCCTCATTTTACTACTCTGTAGTCTTTTGCAAGCATGTGGAGGGCTTAAGCTGATTGATGTTTCCAAAAGTTCTGCTGCATTGCAACTCACAACAGCACAGCAGGAGACAATTCACCCGAAACTGAAACTTATCCGTGATATTGTCGAGGATTACGATTTTGAGAAGAAACAGTTAGAAGCAGATTATCAGGTGTTTCGGGCAGGTATAACGCAACGACAATCCGGTCGATATGAAGACAGATTCACGGACACACGGACGAGACGGGACCTATATGAATTTCGGGAGGAGGCACGAAAATTTTTAAGGCAGCGTGACATCTACCTCAACGAAGTTAAAGAGATCATTGAGGAGGTTGCAGCAGAGCTTACACCCGATCAACGTGTTAAATTGGCGGA
>JAPPDN010000363.1 GCA_028824575.1 Candidatus Poribacteria bacterium
CTGACGATGCTATAGAAAACGATGTTGAAGACGGTGAATGGGTCTATCTTGTTGGGCGACGTGGACGGTGTTATGCGAAGGCACGTGTCACAGAAGCGATTCGGCGTGGTTTGCTCTTCACACCGTTCCATTGGGGGGATCTCTTCCATGCGGAGACCAATGCGAATTACGTGACGAATCCTGCTTTCGATCCGGTATCTAAGCAACCAGAATTGAAGTTCTGTGCCGTGCGGATTGAGGCTGATAATTCGTAGGTATGAACCAGATTGTGTTGTAGGGCGAGGTCCTCGTGCCTCGCTATCTCTCTTGCTGATCCAATAGAAGGTTAGTTAGTTCTGATGAAATTTGTTTCTAAATCTAAAACGAACCTAATAGTGTTCTTAATTTCTGCCATTACATTGTCTGAAAGTTTGCCAAGCCTGCGCTCAAGTCGAAACTTCTCTATAGAACCTAATCCCTGCACATTAACGTAAGATTGTTGATCAAGAAATCTCAACCTTGGAAGTGCTACTTCATACGGACTTTCTCTGTATTGGGTTGTTAAGGGGATATAGATTATTAGATTTCGTGGTGGATCTGGATCATAGCGGGATACTACAAGCACAGGTCGGGTTCTTGCTGTTAAACCGAGGTCTGCTAACCAAATCTCACCGGGATACGGGTTCATCGAGTAGGTCCAAAACCTCCTGTTCTACAGCACGCGATCGCATTATATCCAATGCATCTCGGTCTGCGAGATCAATGATTTCCAAAATTCGTTCCCTGACCGTCGCTGCAATATTCGGTTCCCATTCGCGTAATTTCGCGTCTAATTTTTCAGCTAACATATCCATTGGTCTCTCTCCGTTGCTTTGTTCATTGGTATTGGAAAAACTGATAAACGTCTCTGCAATCGGTCCTTAAAAAGGATACAACATTTAGGAAGGAGAATCAAGAAAAAGGGGTAAGCGATTTTCCGCTCCTCTAATTCCCAATTGATTTTAATCTCGTTGAAGGCCGTTCTTGCACCACAGGTATCACGTAGCTCCGAATCGTCAATCCGTCTATCGCCTCCGTCTCTGCTCGCTGTTCCGGTGCCTCGCGGTGATCGAACACGACGTAGTAGCCCTCCGTTACGTCTTCTGTTGATAGATACGCCGCGAGTTGCTGCTTCCCTTGGGTATAGGACCGTTCGCTTCGCCATATTTTTGTTTCAACGATGTATTTTCTCTGGTTGTAAAGAATGATCAGATCCATCCTACCGCGTCCGGTTGGGACTTCCATGTACATCGCCCCGTTCACGCTGGTAACGAACTGATCGAGGTAGGCAGGTTATCGTTTGACGGTAGCAATATCTTCTTTAGGTAAGTGTGGGCGGGAGCGGTGCTCCGCCCATACAGAATTTTGCTTCCAATTATTTATAGTAGGACTTACACAGACAGGCGATAAATCGCCTTACTACAAACAGATATACTTTGGAAGGGCGTGTATTTCTCAAGAGCTGTAGGTTCGTAGTAGCGCAATTCATTGCGCTTTTCTCGAAGAAGATGCCAGCGAACGCAACGCAACTGACTCAGAAATGATGGCTGGGAAGCTAATAAACATCAGCATCCCAGCCATCCTATGGTCATTTGATACTACTTGCGTATCAACAGCTTGCGTGTCGCCGTGAAATCGCCGGCTGTGAACGTATAGAAATAGAGGCCACTGGCGACCCTCTCACCTATACCGTTTCTGCCATCCCAATGGATCGCACGACTCCGACTGTGATACACACCCGCAGGTTGATGCCCCAACTTCAACTCCCGCACCACAATACCCCGCACATCGTAGATCGTTAGCGTGACTTCTGCCGGTTCAGCGAGCTGATACGGTATCCACGTCTCAGGGTTAAACGGGTTCGGGAAGTTTGACAGCAATGCTGTTGTCTCAGGCAGCACAGACGGTGCTGACCCTGCTTCTGCTGCTACATCCGTGACAGTGATGGTAACAGTGATACGATCTAAGCCATCATTCCCATCAGAAACATCGACGGTGACCGTATAGGATGACTTCGTTTCATAATCCAGTGCTGCGTTTGTTTGGAGCTGCCCGGATGTACTAACAATACTAAAAGATTCCGCATCCGCACCACCCAGCGTATAGGTAAGCGTATCACCGGTATCCGCATCGGTGGCTGACACAGCAGCCCCGATGTTTGTGCCTGAAACCGTGTTTTCTGCAATAGATCGTGTGGTGCTATCGCCATCGGTGAACACAGGTATGTTGTTATCAATATCAATATCAATGGAAACACCCGAATTTGCTGCCTTGAGTCGACGGAGGGGACCATAATCCGAAATCGGATTACCGGTTATTTTTAACTCTGTTAGCGATGTTAAATCCTCAAGCTCAGAGACATCGCTGATGCTGTTGTTATACAGCCAGAGCATTGTTAGGGCAGCGAGTTGGTCAAAAACTCCTGCTGGCAAACTCGTCAACTGACTTCTATGCAGATAGAGCGTTGTCAATGCGGTGAGTTGGTCAAAGACATCTGACGACAAACTCGTCAACTGATTGTCCGACAGTGCAAGCGTTGTCAGTTTTATAAGTTGGTCAAAAACTCCTGCTGGCAAACTCGTCAACTGATTTCTATGCAGATAGAGCGTTGTCAATGCGGTGTTTTTGTCAAAGACCCCATCTGGCAAACTCGTCAACTGATTTCTATGCAGATAGAGCGTTGTCAATGCGGTGTTTTTGTCAAAGACCCCATCTGGCAAACTCGTCAACTGATTTCTATGCAGATAGAGCGTTGTCAATGCGGTGAGTTTGTCAAAGACCCCATCTGGCAAACTCGTCAAAGCATTCTCCGACAGAGTGAGCCTTGGCAGATTTGTGAGTTTGTCAAAGACCCCATCTGGCAAACTCGTTAAAGCATTGTCCCACAGCTCGAGCGTTGTCAGTTTTGTGAGTTTGTCAAAGACCCCTGAGCGCAAACTCGTCAACGCATTGGTATTCAGATGGAGTGATGTCAATGCGGTGTTTTTATCAAAGGCCCCATCTGGCAAACTCGCCAACTGATTGTTACGCAGATTGACCGTTGTCAATGCGGTGAGTTTGTCAAAGGCCCCATCTGGCAAACTCGCCAACTGATTGGTACTCAGATAGAGTCCTCTCAGATTTGTGAGTTTGTCAAAGGCCCCATCTGGCAAACTCGTCAACTGATTGCTGTCCAGATTGACCGTTGTCAATGCGGTGAGTTTGTCAAAGACCGCTGCTGGCAAACTCGTCAAAGCATTACCCGACAGACTGAGGTATGTCAGTTTTGTGAGTTCATCAAAGACCCCTGAGCGCAAACTCGTCAACTGATTGATATTCAGATGGAGTGATGTCAGTGCGGTGAGTCCGTCAAAGATATCTGACGGCAACGTCGTCAACTGATTTCTATACAGATTGAGTCCTGTCAGTGCGGTGAGTCCATCAAAATCGCCAGATTTCAATGATGTCAGACCACTCTCTTCCAGGTAAAGTGTGGTAATTGTTGCAAGATGTGCTTTGGTTATATCATCTGCAGAATTTACACCATTAACAGCGGCAACAATCGCAAGCTGCACTTCGAGCGTGCGCTCGTTCACAGGCGTGAATGTCTTCGTTTCGGTTACATCCGTAACACTAATCGTGACGGTGATACTATCATTTCCACCATTGCCATCGGAAACAGAGACGGTCACCGTATAAGATGCCTTTGTTTCATAGTCCAAGGCTGCGCTGGTTTGGAGCTGTCCGGTAGTGTTGACGATGCTAAATGAGGCGGCATCTGTGCCACCAAGTGTATAGGTGAGTGTGTCTTCGGTATCTGCATCAGTCGCAGCAACAGCCGTGCCGATGTTTATGCCGGCTGCGGTGTTCTCTGCGACGGTGCGCGTCGTGCTGGTGCCGTCCGTGAATATAGGGGCGTTCGTGACACTGATCGTGACGGTGATGCTATCTGTCAAACTGCCATCGGAAACCGTAAGCGTCACGGAATAAGATGTCTTTGTTGCATAGTCCAAGGCTGCGTTTGTTTGGAGCTGCCCGGACGTGCTGACAATACTAAAGGATGCCGCATCCGTGCCACCGAGCATATAGGTGAGCGTAGTACCACTATCGACATCCGTTGCAGC
>JAPPDN010000716.1 GCA_028824575.1 Candidatus Poribacteria bacterium
CAAGCGTGTTGTCAGGAACACGCTTGTTCACAGTCATCTCGTGAGCCGAAACGTCTTCATCCTCATGCCCGGAACAGAGGCGGAGATGGAGCAGTTGGACATGGGGCTGTTAGCAAACGCGGGCTATCGCTTTGGTCAAGACCTATATGGCGCAGAAACCAAGCCGGATTTCCTTGTTGATGGCAAAATCAATGCTCCCGATGGTCATTACTACGATGGTGCCTTAGAGGAAATTCTACATCCCATTACACAACACGGTTATGCCAACGCTTACCCAGATGTGTTCGGGGAGAAACGGGGGTCCACCTTAGCGAAGTGCATGGATGTCGCCCGTGGCGGGTATTTCGAGCGAGTCCCGAAAGGTGGACCCAAGAGCGGCTATCCAGCAGAAGCGTGGTATCACTATACGGATGAAACCTGTGACTACGGTTGTATGGTTACGGAGTATGTCTATTGGGCTTTGACATCGATATTGGGGACACAGGACTTTCCAGGGCGACACGAGGCACTCAAAGTCGAATGGGAATTGAATACCAAAGAACGGGTCAAAATTGGGGATACTGCAGTCTATGAACTCCTGACAGACCCGCAATACAAATTCCCAACCACCAAAGCACCAGATGGAGACTACAAACCATCGGCATTTCCCGTTACAGTTGTTCCTATCATTGCTATTGAAGATGAAGATTAATAGCGGTGGCAGTCCCTTGTGAAACAACAGAGCACAGCGTCGCAGTAGGAGATGGGGCACGCAAGCGAGGACGCATTATTGTAATCCCGCCGCCCGCAGCACCGTTTCTTGAACTGCGAACTCGTGGTCGAGTGAACGATCCGGGGATTTCTCGCCCCGAATATCGGCGATAAATGCTCGAAGGCTTTCGACATAGCGCGGTCTCGGCTCCACAGGCACTGTCTGCCAGCCTTTAGCATACCCATCCCGATCCGTGTCAAGACACAACCGCAACGCTGGCGGTTCAAGCGGCTCAAGGATCGCACTGCCGCGTGTCCCATAAACTTCCAACCGCCTCGATTTACCCGAATCGATCTCCAACGATGTTGACTCAAGAATCGCTAACGCTCCCGGATATTCAAATACAGCTGCTGTATTGTTCCGATACCACGGTACGTCGTGTCCATCGTGCCTCGAAAAGGGTGTCACCCGTGTGGGGCGTCCCAACAATGCCACGATAATATCGGTGAGATGACAGGCGAGGATAAACATAATACCGCCCGAATGTTCACCGAGTGAATCCCAGCGTTGCCAATGCGCTTCGCTTGAAGGTCCTGATGAGATGCGTCCCCGAACAGAAAAAATATCACCGAGTTTACCGGAGTTCGCCCAATCGAGGATAAACTGAAAGCCAGCGTTGTAGCGGAACATATAACCGAGTTGAACGAGCAGCTTTCTGTCGCAGGCGATGTCCAAAACCTCTCGAAACGTATCAAGATTATCGCCAGCAGGTTTATCGAACCAAACATGCTTGCCGTGTTCAAGAATCTCCCGCGCAAAGGTGAGATTCTGCGACACCCGTCCCTGCGCTGCAACCCCAACGATTGTTTCGTCTTCAAGTATTTCCTCTTTGGATGTAAACCAGTGAACGCCTTCATAGACGGAGGTTTGACCAAGGGTCTCTCGGACTTCTGCTGATGGCTCAAAGACACCGGCGAAGTCAATTTCGTCACTTTCTTTCATCACACGGGCTTTCCCAGAAGCATGGTCATGGGAAATACCGTATTGTGCAAGTCTCATTTTCACGTCTTTTCTCCTCTTTGAAACCTGTGATTCCCAAAAACATCGGTAAAGTTTAACATGATTTTATCATAGAATCCATATCGGTTGATATAAAAAATGAGTGGAATTTTATTGGAGTTACTCAGTTTATAGTAAAATCGAAAAATAAGTTTACACTTGTCGCCTCAATTTTGTAGCATAGGCTGTTGGTTCCTGTGGCAGTATAAGATGCGACTTCACAGTTCGCGCTACTATACACGTACTATACCAATCAAGTCCGCGAAATTGGAACGCGCCGATTTTCCTTGATTTAAGGTTGGCACGGCTATTAAAATAGAGACACTTAGCACGACCTTTTTTTGATTTTAACACGAGTAACGCGAAATAGAAAAGGAGTCAAGCAGATGAGAAAATATTTCTGGATACTCACGGTTCTTGCGTTTTGTGTTGTAACTTTCGAGGCAACCGCGCAAGTGACGAAAGGTTTACACTTTTACCTACCGTTCAACGAAGGAAAAGGCGATATTGCCAAGGATGTGGGTCCGAAAGGATTTGAAGCCGAACTTCACGACAGCGCGAAATTCGTCGCCAAAGGCAAGGTCGGTGGTGCAATAGAGTTCTCGGGAGGACCTGCACTGATAAAGGATCCGGGAGGTCAGAGCGAACTCTATGTGGAGCATCTGACCGTCGCTGTTTGGATACACCCATTTGAAATATCCAAGGTCGCGCTCGGCAATGGACACGTCTACGGGAACATCTTTTACGACAAATCGGGCACAAGCGACGATAACGTCGAATTCGGGCTCGGTAGTGGTGAGGGATTGTATTGGTACATCAATTCTGGACAAAAGAAGATGGGACCTTTCAACGGTGCCGATGTTGACACGACGGTTTCACTGCCGAACTTAGGTTTAAAGCCAGATAATTGGTATCATGTCGTCGGTACTTTTGATGATGAAAGTCTGAAAGTTTACGTTGATGGTGAACTTGTCGGTGAAAAGGCGACACCAAAAAACGGTCCCGTGATGGTCTGGAACGACAACAACATCGAAATCGGCGGACGACCCGATACAAACGGCGGTGCCAACCTCTACAAAGGCTTGCTCGACGAATTAGCGGTATACGATCGCGCATTAACCGCAGCAGAAGTAGAAACAGTCATGAACGCCAGAGACATCCTGACCGTAGACATCGCAGGCAAATTAACAACGACATGGGGTGCACTCAAGACAAGGTAGCAGGCACACGCCGTATGCCGTACACGACCCATCCCGAAAACGATAGGTGCGGTTTCTTAACCGCACCATAAGCGTCAATTTTAGAAACAACAACCGTCTCAGACCCAGGCCCGGTTGGTTCGGTTTGATGAAGTATAAGAAAATATTTCGGTAATAAACGGGGAATAAATTGCCCTACTACAAACAAGCAGGCTCGTAGTAGTGTGATTCATCGCACGTTCCAACATTACCGAATTAAAACATTAATCTTCAAGCAACCGAACCGGATACGACGCGGAAACCTTGATAACTTCAAACCTCTCTTGAGTTCCGTAGGAACGGCATCTGTGTAGAAATGTGTCTCCGCCAAAAACCAAGCCCCGTAGGGGCGGCATCTATGATCGGGGCGCACCAAATATCGCAAAATATCCCTAAATTGACACCTATGGTGCGGGTTGGAAACCGCACCCTATTATGTGTCACTTTAGCGGAATATCGTACTCAACAAGGGGCAGTCTTTCCCACTCCCGCCACTCTGGATCGTGTTCGTAGAAATCCACCATCTCCTCTGCTTGTTCGCTTAGAATACGCTCTCTTTCTTGTTTTGGCAGTTTTAAGAACTGGCGACGTTCGCTAAATGACCGGTTAGCAGATGGTTCTGGCACATGATTGAAGAGTTGTTTGGCTTCTATCTCAGTTATCAACTCCTTAGAAAGAGCGTGGAGAACTTGCTGATGAAATCGCTCAGGCTTTTCAGGCAGTATTTTAACTGGTTCGCGCTTCTTCCAACCAAATCTATTGACATCAACGCACCATTTTCTATAGTAAGCGTTAGTAATAATCCCCAAATCTTTAAGCCGAAATAGCATCGCCTGAATACTTATACCATAACGTCTCTTGAGATCAAAGAACTTTTTTTTCTGAATGCGTTTTCGTTTCTCACCAACATCTCGTCGCAGCTGCTCGGCGGGTACCAGAAAAGCAGCACCGAACCGAAAAGCAGCCTTTTCTGCATCAATATCTTCACATAATTGCAAGACAAGATGCCCGAGTTCATGAGCGATGTTGAGTCGCTGACGGTCTCCGGGCACACCACTACGTGTTGCACTTACTGCTGCGAGTAGATTGCCAGCAATATCTCGTGCCACAGCAGAAATGCCATCA
>JAPPDN010001007.1 GCA_028824575.1 Candidatus Poribacteria bacterium
CGGCGTAGTTGAAATCCTCGCCCATAGGATTGGATGAGGGTGGATTCTGGTGGAGCATCTTCAGGTTCAACTGATTCGGCCACCACTGTTGGTTCGCTATGGTGCCCTGTGCCTGAGCGTGGTGCATCACTGGGCACTTACTTTCGTTGCTCATATTTCCTCCAATTGTGTTCTACATTTTTCCAAAGTTATTCTTTGACGTATTCTTTCTTTAAGAACCTATTTAAAAAATCCAAATGGATCTCTGAAAGTTGCATTAATCATGCCATAATTTCCGACCAAAGTCAAATCTTTTTTAGCGTTTTGCTCCTTTCAAAAAGAACGGATTCTTCTTCCGTGATTCAAATTGGGAGCGTATAAGCGATCAGGAAGCATTCCTACAAAAGGACTGAATGCGTTTGGAAGCAGTATAGATAAGAATGTGCAGAATTTCGGTAGATGTGGTATAATACATAGAAGTTTAAGATCATCACGGAGGTTATGTTTCCCACTTTGTATACCATGGACTATCTATGTAGATGGCTATCAATTTTACTTCTCTTTTCCATCGGTGTTGGTGTTGATGCCGAGCCTGAAGAACTTCAAGCAAAAGCGTATCGTACATACGAGAGCGTTGAGATCGACGGCGAACTCACAGAATCCGATTGGCAGAAAGCAACGCCTATCCGTCAATTTACTCAATATGAACCCGATGCGGGTGCCCCTTTAACAGAAGTAACAGAGGTTCGGATTCTCTATGATGAAAGACACATCTATTTCGGTTTTGTCTGCAGCGAACCCGACCGCTCCAAGATTGTAGCCAATAAGATGCGACGCGATACGATGTTATGGGATAACGACAACGTCTTTGTGCTGTTAGATACCTATAATGACCGACGCAGCGGGTTCTTCTTCCGGGTGAATCCGTTGGGTGCGCGAGAAGATGTGGCGATAATGGACAGCGGCGACAGTCGAAACGAGAACTGGAATGCTGTTTGGGACAGTAAGGGAAAAATTAATAGCGATAATTGGACGACAGAAATCGCGATTCCATTCAGTCAACTTAGGTTTAAAGACGAAGCAGCGTTAACATGGGGTTTGAACCTTGGACGTACAATTCAGAAAAATCAGGAAGAGGGGACATGGGCGCCCGTGCCAGCAGCATATACATTTTTGGCGCGCTATCGGACGACGAATTTAGGTACACTCACCGGTTTATCTGAGGTCTCACAACGCCGGAACATCGAGTTTCTGCCGTATCTACTCCCCGGTGTTGCCCGGACAGAAGAAGAAGGGATAACTGGTGTACTCGACTTCGGCGCAGATATGAAGGTGAGCATTACCTCAAATCTGACCGCCGATCTCACCGTCAATACAGATTTTGCACAAGTTGAGGCGGATCAGGAACAAGCGAATTTAACACGGTTCAGCCTCTTTTTTCCAGAAAAACGCCAATTTTTCTTGGAGGGTGCAGGTTTATTGGATTTCGGTATTCCACGCACGAGTTTCAATGCGCCACCCCCGCTTCTACTTTTTTATAGTCGTCGTATCGGTATTGAAGAAGGCCGCGCTATTCCGATTCTGGGGGGCGGAAAGGTTACGGGTAAAGTGGGTGGCTTCGGCGTGGGGTTACTGAATGTTCTCACGGATAAGTATGCAGCAGATGCTACGGAGGATGCAGAGGCAGTTGATATTGATAGGACGAACTATTCGGTTTTGCGGATCAAGCGTGATCTTTTCACCGGGTCAAGCCTCGGTATGATTGCAATCAACAAGCAGGGACCTGATGCACACAATCGAGCAACCGGCGTTGATTTTATCTATCGCCCCACTGGCGAGATGAATTTTCGTGGACTCTGGGCACGTACTTTTGATCCGGACGGCATGCAAGACGATCCCGTCAATACACAAGAGGTATCCGAAAACACGCACGCGTTGTACTTCGGTGGCAATTGGCAGAGTAGCGTCGCACGAGTGAACGCTTCCTATACGGACATCGGTGAGGATTTCAACCCTGAAGTCGGTTATGTCTATCGTACAGGGAGCCGATGGATTCGGAGCGAAGTCCGCGCTACGCCTTATCTCCATTGGCACGGATTTCGTCGGTTGTGGGCTGGGCCGGAGATCGACATCATCCTTAATTCAGACAATGAATTAGAGACACGTACCTTTATCTGGAGCACATGGCTTGAATTGGAAACAAACGGTTGGGGCGGACTCCGTATCTACCGAAATTTTGAGAACCTCACCAAGGACTTTGAAATTCGAGAGGGGATTATCATTCCGAAGGGCGAATACACTTACAATAACTATAGCCTCATGCTCAATGCTGAAGGTAAGGTCTTCAATGGACGCGTGGTGTTCAATATTGGGGATTTCTACAACGGCACCCGTCGAGGATTTGATATCCGGCTCGACCTCCGACTCACTGGACGTTTTAGTTTGGAACCGAGATACGAGTTTAACCGCGTCACGCTGCCAGACGGTTCGTTTGACACGAACGTTTTCGGTGGGCGCGTCGGTTATTCTTTTTCCACGGATCTTTTTACGAAACTCTACGTACAATGGAACAGCGACCGAAATCTGGTTACTACGAATTTCTTAGTCAATTATATCTACAGTCCCGGTAGTGATTTTTATTTTGTTTTCAACCAGACGTATGGCACAGACAGTATATCATCAGGATTGCTGGATACAACCGTGGTCGGTAAAGTTACGTATTGGTGGAATCCGTGATGTTATCTGATTGCAATTCTTCACTTCTATCCACCAGAAAACCGTAGCCCGTAACGTAGTGGTTCTCACTGCGAAGCAGAATCTACGGACGCTCGCTGCGAAGCAAACTTCATTCATCAAACTGACTTGACCGAACCGCAAGGAAAATTAAAAATATGAAGATTGTTGATGTGAAAACCTATCTTGTTGATGTCCCACCACCGCATTGGGGTGGAAGACGCTGGATTTTCGTCAAATTGGTGACCGATGAAGGGATTGAGGGTGTAGGTGAATGCACCTATCATACGCAACTCAACCATGTCGTCGTTGAACTCATCAAAGACTGGGGCGAGCGTTTCTTGATTGGGGCGGATCCGTTTCGGATTGAAAGAATCTGGTCAACGCTTTATGAAGGTCCCTGTGTACGGCACTCCGGTCCGTTGACAACACCAGCAATGAGTGCGATTGAGATGGCGTGTTGGGACATCGTCGGAAAGGCATTGAATCAGCCGATTTACAACCTATTAGGCGGCATGTTCCATGAGAAATTGCGCGCCTACTCCTATCTCCTGCAATGGCGACGCGGCGATTCTCCAGAAAAGACCGGCGAACTTGCGCTCTCTTACGTCGAGAAAGGCTTTACCGCCGTCAAGTTTGACCCTGTTGATGCTGGCGCTGCTGATAGGTTAGAGACACTCGATTACGCAGAGAGTGTCATCCGAGGGATCCGGGATGCCGTTGGTGATAGATGTGATATTCTGATCGGGACGCACGGGCAGTTCAACACGAACAGTGCGATCCGGTTCGCGAAACGCGTCGAGCAATACGATCCGCTCTGGTTCGAGGAACCTATACCACCAGAGAATATCAAAGAGATGGCACGCGTCGCGCAGTCAACAAGCATCCCGATTGCGACTGGAGAACGCTTGCTGACGAAATACGAGTTCGCGGATCTATTGGAACAACAGGCAGCGTCTATTTTGCAGATGGATTTGACGATTACAGGTGGTATCCTTGAAGCGAAGAAGATTGCATCTATGGGTGAGGCACACTACGCGCAGATCGCGCCGCATCTGTATGGCGGTCCGATTGGCGGTGCGGCGAACATTCAGTTGGATGTCTGTAGCCCGAATTTCTTGATTCAGGAAGGTATTCACACATGGGACGGTTTCCACGCCGATATTCTCAAGGAGCCATTGCAGTGGGAAGACGGGTACATCATTCCGTCAACGAAACCCGGACTCGGTATCGAATTGAACGATGCGGTTTTGGAGAAGCATTCAGTCGTGGTTTGAAAAATATTGTTCAACTGAATTGTTCTGCCCAAAATGGGTTAAAGAGAATTATAGGTTAATTAGAACGCAGCAGATATAGGTGTTTGCGATGTATTTGGTTTGTTATGCTTGCAGGCACG
>JAPPDN010000122.1 GCA_028824575.1 Candidatus Poribacteria bacterium
CTTTTTCCAACGTAGAAGTGGTTTTATCCTGTGCCCAATTGTTTATGTGTATTACTCATCAGTTGCGAGCATCGCTGTGAACGCTTCCTGTGGTACATCGACTTTGCCAATCTGTTTGAGCCGTTTTTTACCTTCCTTCTGTTTCTCCAACAACTTCCGTTTCCGGCTCACATCGCCACCATAGCATTTCGCTGTAACATTTTTTCGGAGTGCCTGAACCGTTTCGCGAGCAACGATCTTGTTACCAATCGCTGCTTGAACCGGGACTACAAACATCTGGCGCGGGATCAACTCTTTGAGTTTGCTAACTAACGCCTTTCCACGCGTTTCTGCCGTATCGCGCGGCAAGATCGTCGAAAGTGCGTCCACAGGGTCGCCGTTAAGCAGCACATCCAGTTTTACTAACTTTCCGGTTTTGTATTCGCCGATGTCGTATTCTAACGATCCGTATCCACGGGTCAGGGACTTAAGTTTCGGATAGAAATCCATCAACATTTCACCGAGCGGAAGTTCGTAGAGTAACTGCACGCGAGTCGCGTCCAATTGGTTCATCCGCTTATATACACCCCGACGCTTCTGACAAAGTTCCATTGCATTTCCGATATAGTCGCGCGGCACGATGATGTCAATATTGACATACGGTTCTTCAATTCGTTCGATATTATTCGGTTCAGGGAGATGCGCGGGGTTATCAACGTATACGTCCTCGCCCGTTTTCAGGTGAACTCGGTACATGACGCTCGGTGCTGTTCGGACGAGTGCGAGTCCAAATTCTCGTTCAAGCCGTTCATGGATTATCTCCATGTGGAGCAAGCCTAAAAAACCGCACCGGAACCCGAAGCCGAGTGCAACGGAGGTTTCAGGTTCAAAATTAAAGGAGGAATCATTCAGGCGGAGTTTGTCAAGTGCCTCCCGCAGTGCATGAAATTGGTTTGTGTCCGCTGGATACAAGCCGCTGAACACAAGCGGTTTCATCTCGCGATAACCGGGCAATGGTGTTTCAGTCGGTCTGACGTGATCTGTGATGGTATCGCCTATTTTCGCCTTGTCAATTTCCCGGATGCCAGCGATGAGGTACCCAACGCCGCCAGTGCGTAGTTCTGGAGTCTGTTGCATCTCTGGTGTAAAAATGCCGACTTCCTCAACCTCGTATGAACGTCTTGTCTCCATGAGCCGAATTTTTTCACCCGGTTTCACGCTACCCTCAAAGATGCGGGTGTACATAATGACACCGCGATAGTTATCGTAGACAGAATCAAGCACGAGTGCTTTCAACGGGGCTTCAGTTTCACCTATAGGGGCAGGAATCCGATTGACGGTTGCCTCTAATATGGCAGGGATCCCGATTCCCATCTTCGCGCTAACGAGGAGCGCATCGTCTGCCGGAATGCCTATGACTTCTTCTATCTGTCGTCTGGCTTCATCGGGGCGCGCCGTCGGTAAGTCAATCTTATTGACAACTGGGATAATTTCGAGGTTGTTGTCAATAGCGAGATAGGCGTTTGCCAAGGTTTGTGCTTCGACCCCTTGTGCAGCATCAACAATTAAAATCGCGCCCTCACACGCCGCGAGGCTACGTGAAACCTCATAAGTAAAATCGACGTGTCCGGGCGTATCAATCAAGTTAAGTTCATATCGGTTTCCGTCGGGAGCGGGATAGTGCAGTTTGACAGCAGTGGCTTTAATGGTAATCCCACGTTCACGCTCCAAGTCCATCAAATCGAGTACCTGTTCTCGCATATCGCGCTCGGCGAGCGTATTGGTATGCTCAAGGAGTCGGTCACTTAGCGTGCTTTTCCCGTGGTCGATGTGTCCTAAAATACAGAAATTCCGTATGTTTTCAAGATTCGTTGGCATAATGTATATAGTATACCACAGCGTCTGTTGAATTGTCCATAGAATTAAGAAGGTGTCGGCAACCGGTTTCCATCAGCGGTCAGTTTCCCTGTAGGTTGGATGTTGGATTGAGTGGTGAATGACCAAGAACCCTCATAGGTATCAATTTAGCGTTTGAGTGGTCCCGTAGGTTGGGTTGAGCGGCACAGAAAAGGAAGATGTGGTGTTCCAAATACCGCTGAAATTCGATCTGCCGTTAAACCCACTCAAGAACGCAGCGAAACCCAACTTCATACCGCTATCGTCCCGAAAACTTCACAACAAAAGCGTTGGGTTTCACTCGGTCTCTGATTGATGTGGTATATATGAAGAAAACTTCATTTTTTCTCATTTTTACGGCTTTGGAGGAATCCGTTCACCCCAACCTACGATGCCATAATCCGTTTTTTTTAAATTGACACCTATGGCGAATGACCAAGTCCCTCAACCAATCAGGGAAATACGGATTTTCAACGATACATTCCAATTGGGAGGTCTGGGAGCCCCGCATGGACGCAATAGTCCTTTATCCATTTTGGATTTTAGGGTTGGTTCGTAGTAGTGCGATTTTGCGGCGTACTTGACCAAATGCGACGTGCGTTATCGCACGTTCAAGAGTCAATAACGGGCAATGAATTGCCCTACTACGAGCTGGATTGACCTTTAATTTAAAACTGGATAAGGCAATAGTTATGAACCTTTCTATAGTGGTTTGACCTTAATGTTTTTGCACCAGATTTTCCCACCGTGGTCCTGGATACCGATGTGCCCCCCTCGTGGGAAATCCTTGAGCGCGATGCCAAACTTATTCCTGCTGCCATCCGGGTTTTGGTGCGGTGTATCCCACTCATCCAGATCAGCACGGACAATTTCTTCATCATTAAGTGTTACAGCAACGATGCTCCCATCACATGTGATGGTCATCTGATTCCATTCACCGGCGGGTTTACACGTATTTCGGGTCGGTCCGAGCGCATCGTAAAGCGCGCCGCAGTCGTGATTCGTCGTCGGCTCTTTGCCGTATGTGTCTAAAATCTGGATTTCAAGCCCGGTCTGAACCGCGTCCTCAAGATCTGCCCATCGGATGAAAATTCCGCTGTTGACTTTCGGCTCGGTTTTGTAATCGAGTGCCAGGACGAAGTTATCGTAGTGCTGTTCGGTGTAGAGATACTTTCCGCCCTGAACAGTGCAGAGAATACTCCCATCGTCGATAACCCATCCTTCAGCGTTTCCGGTGGCTCCCCAACCGGTGAGTGTCTCACCGTCAAATAGGGATATCCAGCCTTCAGTTTTTTCTTTTTCTGTTAACATAGTGTCTCCTATACATGTAGGTGCGTACCCACAGTTTCAAGCACGTAACACACTGTTGCTTAACGCAAACTTTCTAAAAATAGTCTTCCGATATCAAGATTATATTCAAAATCTGTTGCCTGCCAAGGGCTGTTATACCCTATGATCGGCACATAACTTTCGTGTCGCGAACCGTGTGACCTCACAGTGGTTGGTTCGACTGCCGTTTCCAATTCACCGAAGACAGTCGTTTCATCCGCTAACACAAAGATGTCGCCGATCCGTTCGCGATGGAGCCGAAATGTGCCTGCGGCATCTTCTGCAGCGTACGCTTCCTCAATACCGGGTGTACGTAGCAATTTCTGAATCGCTTCTGGTGTATCCGCCCGGTTTTTCAGAAATACGTATGCCGCGCCACCTAAATTGCCGTGATGTGCGACGTACCGATCCTTAATAATAGGGATGGCACTGGCGGGGATACCTTGCTCCGTTAGCAAGCGACCCGGGTCAAGCGCGGTGGTCTTCTCCAACATCCCATGATCCGCCGTAATATAGATTTCACGTTCTGGATCATCATCTACAATCTCACCGATGATTTGGTCGAGTATTACGAGATGGCGTTGTGACGGTTCGGCATCGGGCGCGTATTTGTGTTGGACCCAATCCGTTGTTGAGCAGTAGACAAGTTCTGGGTCGTCTCTACGCAAAGTCTCGTGCACAGCACGCAGGAGCCACCAGTTGATTTCAATTGAGTAAATCGGCTCAACCTGTCCAGCCATCTGGATATATTCAGGCGGTGGTGCTTCAGCGGCGACAGCGATGTCAGTACCGGCTTCTAACATCCGTAACAACTTTTTCTTTGTCACAAACAGTGCGGTTTTGTCTGCAAATTTAGACGCTTTTGCGGTTTCAAAGAGTGTCGGTGCG
>JAPPDN010000259.1 GCA_028824575.1 Candidatus Poribacteria bacterium
CTTCTGACCTCGATCTTACCTTTATGCGCAGTAATGATCTGGTGCGAAATCGCGAGTCCGAGTCCTATGCCGCCGGTAGCGTCTTTCGTTGTAAAATAAGCATCGTAAATCTGTTCCTGAATTTCTTCTGGAATACCAATACCGGTATCTCGAATTTCGATGACTGCCTGATTCATCTCGCCCGCTATTTCCTCAATTAAGGTGGTGATGTAAATGCTACCGCCCTTCGGCATTGCTTGAATGCTGTTTTGCACAAAGTTGAAGAGGGTTTGCCGCATTAACGCTGTATCCAATGGGACATCCGGTAAGTTTTCGTTATAGCTTTTAATTACCTGCACCTCGGCTTCTTCGGTAACGAGTGCGAATTCCGATAAAACCTGCTCTACAAGCGCATTGAGGTTTATCGGTTCTATATTCAATTTTCTCGGTCGATTTAGGGTGAGGAACTGCTCTGAAGTTTGCTTTAATTCCCCTATTTTTTTATCAACGATTTCTAAAAGTTCTTTGGCTTCTTCAATATCATCGGGGCTCACCTTTCGTTGTGAGAAAACAGATTTCAGGTGCTGGGCGGTCATTCCAATTGAATTAAGTGGGTTCCGAATTTCGTGTGCCACACCAGCGGCAAATTGACCTAAGGCAGCAATCCTTTTTGAGTGAGAATCCCGCAGTTGCCACAGCATTCGGACGAGGTTGTGGGTTGCCCTTCCGATTTCATCCGAGGAGTAAGTCTGGTCAAGAGATAAATCGCCACTTTCTGCGCTCTGAATAATATGTGTCATCCGTTCTAAGGGCTTCATAATCAAGTGATTCGTCGTTAAGTCGATCAGAATTACGAGGAGTGCGCCGACAATCACGATCAGGATCGCGTGCATCAACAATGAGTTTCGGATTGATCTGTCAATATAAGGCACATCAAAAAGCACCTGTATGTAACCAGTTAACGCTTTCCGAATCCACAGGATCTCATCTTGCTTCCATAGATTATAAAAAACGCCTCTCTCTTGGTCTGTAATGCGCCAGCGTCTACCTTTCTCTTCTGGTATCACAAGGACGAGACCTTCTGGCACATAGGTGTTTTCACCAAAGGCTCTCCACCAAACCTTATGCGGCATCCGCCCTTCATCAAGTGTTGGTACGTATGCGAAGTCGCGCGGATCTAACTCAATCGGCTTCGGTGCCGTCAAAACGGCAGTATACTTAATAACAATAGCGGTCGCATTTTGTCCCTCAACAGCGTGGACCGTCGCGCCTTTTGCCTCAATTTGTTCAAGGTCCGCTGTGTCAAGATTTATGTCACCAGTATCTTCACCCGTGAGTAGGCTCGAGCGGATACGGGTGTTGTTTACGGAGACATGGACATTTAGCACGTCTTGCATGTCCGGGTGTGCTTGCTTGAGTTCATTAAGCACATAGTCCAGCCGGTTTGCGTCAAATACTTTTGTAGTTTCGATTTCTCTTCTAATCGCATCAAGGATTGTGTTTTCAGTGATTTTCTTCAGTTCCGCACCGCGTTCTGCCCCCAAGGCGTGAAGCGCATTCATTTCACTTCGGACACGAATACTGTCGAAAAAGTAAAATGCCACTAAGACTGCTATTACGGAGAGGTTGATAACAAGGGAATACTTCCATTGGAGTCGCATTTTAACCCATCACACGTTTCACTGCCTTTTTCCACTGCGCGAGTTTCTGATTCCGTTCGTTTGTGTCAATCTGTGGTGAAAAGACGCATGCTGTAGAAACCTCGTCTGCAGGGGTTGCTTGTGCAGATCGATACGTCTCCAGTTCAGCGATATCGTTCCACATTCCAGTTGTAATACCAGCGAGGTACGCCGCACCCAGTCCTGTTGTCTCGATTTGCGCGGGACGTTCTACATCTATCCCCAGAATATCTGCTTGGAACTGCATAAGAAAACCGTTCGCTGTTGCCCCGCCGTCGACGCGCAACCGGTCAATCGTCATGTCTGCATCTGTCAACATCGCAGTGACAACATCTGCGGATTGATAGGCGATTGATTCTAAAGTCGCACGGATAATCTCTGCGCGAGTGCTCCCGCGTGTTAAACCGAGGATCGCACCGCGTGCCTCAGCATCCCAATAGGGGGCACCGAGTCCAGTAAACGCAGGAACAACAAAGACATCGCCTGAATCTGGGATACTGGATGCGATCTTTTCGGTTTCTGCTGCGTTCTCAATAATCTGGATGCCGTCTCGGAGCCACTGGACAGCAGCACCCGCGACAAATACACTCCCTTCCAGCGCATAAACGGGATTTTCATCTAAACTACAAGCAAGTGTTGTCAGGAGTCCAGTCTCCGTTGCTGTTTTTTTAGCACCTGTATTCAGCATCAGGAAGCAGCCGGTTCCGTAAGTGTTTTTCACCATGCCGGGTTCGGTACACAATTGCCCGAAAAGGGCGGCTTGCTGATCCCCCGCGATGCCAGTAATCGGGATGCCATCTAAAGATATATTTTTCCCGAAGGTTTCAAGCCAAAAATTACGGTAGAAACTCGCTGTCCCGAAGTTGTTTGCAGACGGATAGACTTCAGGCAGTATAGCTTTTGGAACATTGAAGATTTCCAAAAGACTATCGTCCCACGAAAGATTGTTAATATTGAAAAGTAGTGTGCGCGATGCATTTGTGTAATCGGTTTTATGGACAGCACCGTCTGTTAATTTCCATAGGAGCCAAGAGTCTACAGTCCCAAACGCAAGTTCACCGCGTTCGGCTTGTTCCCGTGCACCGTTAACATTATCAAGAATCCAAGCGATTTTTGTTGCCGAAAAGTAGGCATCTAAGACGAGACCTGTTTTGGTCTTGATCTCTTCTGAAAGTCCTTGTGTCTGAAGTGTGTTACACCTATCTGTAGTGCGCCGACACTGCCACACAATCGCAGGATGGATCGGTTTTCCTGTCTCGCGATTCCAGATGAGTGTCGTTTCGCGTTGATTTGCGATGCCGAGGGCGATAATGTTTGGGACTGTTTCTCCAAAGAGGGCATCTATGGCTTGTAGTGTAGCGTTCCATATCTCCTCTGGATCGTGTTCTACCCAACCGGGGTGTGGGTAATATTGTGTAAATTCTTGGTACCCTCGTGCAACGATATTGCCTTGTACGTCAACAAGGAGGGCGGTCGTACCTGTTGTCCCTTGGTCGATCGCGAGGATACAAGCTGTGTTCGGCATGCTGCGCGTGCGACTCCTAATTCTTTTTTATTTCGGACTTACGCATTTCTTTTTAAAGTCCCCCTGATAAGGGGGATTTAGGTTAAAGTCCCCTGATAAGGGGGATTTAGGGGGTTAAATACATCAAAATTACCGCTTTTTGCGTCCAAATGTCCTACATTTACTCAATTTGCGTAAGTCCTATTATTAAAGCATAACACGGCTGGGAAAAAATAACAATTGAAAATGTGGACTCGGTTGACCAGAGGGTTTTAGCATTTTTTATCAATTCAAGTTGACATCGAATTTATTATGCTGCTATAATATCCTATTATCTCTTGACAGTATTGAGCAATGCTAAGTTACATAGAGCCGTTTTCGTTTGCCTTTAGTATACTAATAAATTTGCCACTTTCTAATTAAAAAATTAAAACTCGTATATCGCGCCTATTGAGCGTGGGCTTAGATTTGAAAATAGGCTACAGGTAGACAAACTGGATGGTTCTACGTCTCAATCAATGTGCGATTGAGATGATTGTTGCGAACATAAAACAGATTTCTGATAGTTCAGAGAGGAGTGACGTTGTGAAAAAGGTTTGGCTTTGCGCTCTGGTCGTATTCTGCTTGGCTGTATATCATAGCCACGCGCAGATTCAGTGGGATGCTGAAAAGTTTATGCCGTTGTCCGATGTGAAACAGGGCATGACAGGGAAGGGGTACACTGTATTTTCAGGCATAGAAGTGGAAGAATTTGATTTTGAAGTTGTAAGTGTTGAGTACAACTATTTCCCCGGGTGGCATGTCGTATGGTGTAAAGGTCTCAGCGACAACTTTAAACGTACCGGTGTAGCAGGCGGAATGTGCGGTTGTCCGATCTATATTGATGGTAGACTCATAGGGGCACTCTCGCTTGGACATTTCAAT
>JAPPDN010000844.1 GCA_028824575.1 Candidatus Poribacteria bacterium
AGGGCAATTCTGCGGTGTACTCACCCAAATGCGAAGTGCATTATTGCCCGTTGTTGACTTTCGGACGTGCGATAAATCGCATTACTACAAACCTCCCCTTAAGTTCAAAGTAGATAAAGCAATAGTAAGGTTAAGGAGCTGGAGGTAGTCATTCATGATTGAGAGACGCTTAGAAGAGCTCGGAAGAAATTTGCAAGGCAAGAAACCGCATCTACCGCATTTTCTGTCGGCAATCCGCTTGGATGGTATCCGTGGATTCAATAACTTAAGAGTCCCATTTGATTATCCAGTAAGTGTAATCGCTGGTGGAAATACTACTGGCAAGTCAACGGTACTTTTTGCCACAGCATGTGCTTATAAGGTGCCAGATGCGGGAGTTAAGGAATTCGTTCCGTCCACACTCTTCCCCGATTATCGCCCTAAATTCGGCAGACATCAAGATATACAGCAAACGGTCACAATGGAATTCTATTACCAGACTCCTGAAGGCGAGGCTTCCATGCGATGGCGACGGACCAAAGGGTGGAATCGGAGTTTCTTTGGTCGCCAAAACGCCAGTCAACCGAAACGACAGGTCTATCTCAGAACCCTTAGCAATCTGAGGAATCCATCTGAGGTGCGCGGTGTTCTCAGCATGTCGCGTCTGAAATCTAAACCAGAAGAAACACCTCTAACTGCATCACAGATTGAATTTGCTCATCAGATGCTTCCTTTTAGATATTCGGAAGTGGTGAGTCTCGTCAGCGGCAACAAAAACCTACTTTTTGCTGCCCAAGAAGGCGGTGCGACTTATTCAGAATTACACATGGCCGCTGGAGAACGTGCGATCCTGCGTTTGTCTCAAGAAATCACACAACTCAAGGGGGCACTTGTACTGATTGACGAAATCGAAGCCGGACTGCATCCTTGGGTACAACAACTACTCATGTTGCATCTACAGCAACTTGCCCTGCGCAATGATCTTCAAATCATCGTAACCTCACACAGCCCGGTCATTCTCGACTCCGTTCCTCTCAACGGCAGGGTTTTTCTTGACCGAGACGACGCATCAGGCGAGGTTGTTGTGCGCCCGGCATATCGTGACTTAATTCAGAACGCACTCTACGGACGCTCCAGCGAGATGCTCAAATTGCTCTGCGAAGATGAGATTGCTGAAGGTATCTTGGAAGGTATATTTGACTTTTTACTCCCAAAAGAGGGGATAAATAGGGAAGCAATTCGCATTGGACGAGATACGGGGGCAAACCAATTTCCGATACACGCTGAGACGTTAAGAAAATTCGGTCAGATTCAAAATACTGTTTTCGTTCTTGATGGCGACCAAAGAAATGGTGATATCGCGCTTAAAATACAAGACGCTGCAAAAAGTACTGTGTCCATATTATTTCTCCCCGGTAGTGGGGCACCCGAAAGTTGGGTATGGGATCGGTTAAAATACATTCCTGACACAGAAATCGGACGACTCGGCAACACACGTGCGGGTCTGTCTAACTTAATGAACCAGTTGGATGCGATATACAGTTCGGCATCCGATTCACCGTCAGAGATTGCCAAAAATAAATTTCGGAGCCTCTCCGAAAACTTACGTAGAGAAGCATCGGAGATCTGCCGAATCGTCGCACGCTTAGAGGCGGATCAAAGAGAGAGCGACGTTCGCCCCCTTGCGGACGACCTGCAGGGAATTTTAAGACAGTGGCGAGAATAGTAGCCTGTCCATTCTAAAATTAGAAGTGACCCCGTTCGCAGTAGGGCAATTCTGCGGCGTACACGAAGAAACACTTTCTTCGCATTGGATTTTAGCGTTTGCTAAAACCCCAAATGCGACGTGCATTATTGCCCGTTTCTGAGCGGAGACGTGCGATAAATCGCACTACTACGAACGGATCTATCTACAATTCAAAAATGGACAGACTAATAGTCATAGAAATCAACACCAAATAATTATGAACACCATCCTTGTACCTCAATCAATACATTGAAGAGATGGGGACAGGGACGTTAGACATGATCCACCGTTGCAGTGATGCTGGTTTACCCGAACCGGAATTCACCGATAGCAGCGGATTCAAGATAACGATTTGGCGTGCTGCATATCCAAAGCAGCCAGAGTCACAGCCAGAGTCACAGCCAGAGTCACAGCCGAAGGGCCTCAAGTTCAGCGTACTAAACCTACTGACCAGGGGTCCAATGCAAAAATCCGAATTATCCAGGAACTTAGGGCAAAAGGTCGTCTCAGGACCACTGAATGCGGTCGTGCGGAGACTCCTAAACGAACAGATGATTGAATACACGCTGCCAGAGAAACCTAATAGTCGTCTACAGCAGTACCGTTTGACAAACAAAGGAAGGACCGAACTTTCAAAGCTGAAATCAGAAAATGCAGTATAAGCTGCAGCCCAAGTGCAGCTCTTCCCCTAATAAGGGGGTACTGAAAACTGATAACCGAAAGGGTTGCGTAGCAACCCGTACCGACAACCATTACCATGCACATCATTCGTGAAACAGAAAAAGACACACAAAAACGCGTCATAGAATTCTTCCAAGATGCCTTGAACTATACCTACCTCGGTAGCTGGGCAGATAGCGTTGACGAAAACAGCAATATCATCCCTGAAGACCTTGCTGACTGGCTGCGGAAACAGAACCACGCCCCCAATATTATCACCAAAGCAGTGTATCAACTACAACAAGCAGCGAAAATTGGTGGAAGTAGAACGCTTTATGACGCGAACTTTGAAGTCTATGAACTCTTACGCTACGGCGTGAAGGTGCAACCAGATGTCAGTGAACAACATAAAACAGTCTGGCTAATAGATTGGAAAAATCCAGAAAACAACGATTTCGGTATCGCAGAGGAGGTCGCGCTCAGAGGAAAACACAACAAACGTCCCGATCTCGTGCTGTATATCAACGGTATCGCAATCGGTGTATTAGAGTTGAAAAGTGCCATAGTCTCTATTTCTGAAGGTATCCGTCAAAACCTTGCCAATCAAACAGAGACGTTCATCGAGTGGTTTTTTGGCACAGTGCAGCTGGTGATGGCGGGGAATGAAACTGAAGGATTACGTTACGGCGTTATTAAGACCCCTGAAAAATACTGGTTAGGATGGAAAGAAAAGCCTGCACAGCCAGAGATCGAGACCAATCCGTTACTTAGAGAACTCGGGCAATTTTGCAACAAAGAACGGATGCTTGAAGTCCTACACGACTTCATCGTATTTGATGCTGGAAGAAAGAAAATCTGCCGTCATAATCAATACTTCGGCGTGAAGGCAGCCCAGGAACGCGTCAAGAGCAGAGAGGGCGGCATCATCTGGCACACACAAGGCAGCGGGAAAAGTTTGGTGATGGTCTGGTTAGCAAAATGGATTCTGGCAAATAATCCTAACGCACGGGTACTCATCATCACTGACCGCATAGAATTGGATGAACAAATCGAAGGTGTTTTTCAGGGTGTCAAAGAGAATATTAAGCGAACAAAGAACGGTGAGGATCTGAAGCAAGTACTTAGCGATGCCACAAACCGGTTAGCCTGTTCTCTCATTCACAAGTTTGGCAAGTCGGGAGAGATAGAAGATACAGATGTTGACCTCTATGTAATTGATCTAAAGCAGAATCTCGCTGATGGTTTACGTGTAAAGGACGAATTTTTTGTATTTGTAGACGAATGCCACCGCACACAGTCCGGCATACTCCACAAGGCAATGAAGGAACTTCTTCCCAACGCCATGCTCATTGGCTTCACAGGCACACCGCTGCTAAAGAGCGACAAACAACGGAGCATTGAGATATTCGGTAAATTTATTGACACCTATAAATATGATGAGGCAGTCCATGATGAAGTCGTGCTTGACCTGCAGTATGAGGCACGCGATATTGACCAGAATCTCACTTCACAAGACCGTATTGACCAATTTTTTGATAGCAAAACCCGCGGGTTAAACGATGTGGCGAAAGCGCAGCTCAAGGAACGTTGGGGAACGATGCTAAATGTCGAAAGTTCAATGAATCGCTTACGGAAAATCGTCGCAGACATTGTTTTGGATATGGGCACAAGCGATCGGTTGAAAAGTGGGAAAG
>JAPPDN010000581.1 GCA_028824575.1 Candidatus Poribacteria bacterium
TAGCACTGTGGCGGAAAGACTGTATTTAGCTTGTGGTCCTCTATACGCAATGGAGAACACTATGACAAACTACGCAAAAGCGTCCGTTCATCCTTCGGAACTACAAGAATTCCAAGACGACCAAACGGGCGCGCATATCTATCAACTCACAAACGATACTTCTATCAACCATAACCTCTATTTTCTCACCCCTTCGTTCACGCCCGACCAAGCACACCTCATCTTTACCTCCTACCGTTCAGGAAAGCCGAATTTTTTCAAATTGGAATTTCCGAATGGCGACATTATCCAACTGACAGATGCCGACGACATTCACGGCTACTCCGGTGTGATCTCTAAAGATGGCACCGAACTGTTTTACACGCAAGCAGACGCTATAAAGGCGATTCATCTTGATACTTTTGAGGAACGCGTGCTGGCGGAATTTCCAGATGGGGGTCTCGGTGAATGTAGTGTTAGCGCGGATGAACGGTTTATTGTAACGGCGATGAAACGCGACGATAAATCGCACATCACCGTAACCGCTACGGATGGCAGCGGCGGCGAGGTTATCTATACGTCACCAGATCAGACAATTATCCATCCGCAGTTTCACCCGAAACACGCTGATCTCATTGCTTATTCCGGTGATCCAGCCCCACGGATGTGGACGATTCGGCGCGATGGCACAGAGAATCGATCACTCTACCAACATGACAACAACGAGTTTCTTGTCCACGAAACTTTCCTCGGTGCGTTAGATGAATTGATTGTGACGCATTGGCCCTACTCGCTCCGGCGGATGTCTCTGGAAACCTTACAGATGCAGACAATTGCCGATTTCAATGCGTGGCACATCGCCAGCAATCGCGATGGCACGAAGGTGTTGTGCGATACTGTTCACCCAGATATCGGTTTGCGGTTGGTAGACGTGGAAACAGGCGAACATACGCCTATCTGTTATCCAGAAAGTTCATCCAGTGGGAGCCAGTGGAAAACGGATCGATATGCGCTCGCTGAGGATTGGGCAGCCGCACAGCAATCAGGCGATCGAGAGAAAGCCTTGAGTTGGATGGAGATGAAGGTGGACACGGTGTATGGACCGCAGTGGACGCATCCGCATCCGTCCTTTAGTCCTGATGAAACGGCTGTTGTGTATACGTCAGATGTATCGGGGCATTCGCAGGTTTATGTTGCTGTGATTCCGTGAGGTAGGGCTATGGGACGGGGCTATAGATGCCGTTTATGTGCCTTCTTGCGCTTAGCAGTTCGCGCCTTGTCTGATTGAAAATCAGGTGTCTATTTAGGACTTAACGTGAGCTTAACCTAAAGATTTAGAGAACTCCAGAGCATGTTCGCTTTCGTCCATGCTCATTTTTTTTGACATTATGCACCTCTTCTGCTCCAAAATTGTCTCTTTAATAAATGGCGAGGCGATAGTCTAAATTTAACTATCTGTCAAGCCTTGGCGGAAAATACGCGAGTATCAAACAGAAACTAAGGCGTCATGAACTTTAACATGGAAACATTCACAAAACATCATGACTCCAACGGCGTTTATATCGTCGGAATAAACACCGAAAAAGGAGCAAAATAGATGATTAAACAGGTGGCACACATTATGCTGTTCTTGTGGCTATGCTTGGCAACAGGCATTCATGCTGAAGAAATATGTGAGATTGATCGAGTCAGTATTGTCCAACGTCTCACCAATCGGTCTTATCCTTCAGTATTTGGTCATAACGAGCATGTTATTTTAAACGAGCCAATACCCGAAAATGAATGGGACTGGTCATACCATAAGAAGACGTGGTCATATCACGATTTATTTATAGCTGTATCGTTTCGCAGTCTTAGGTTTCAAAATCTTACAGATAAAGGGCATCTTACAGATGAAGGGCGCAAATTGGTTTCTGGAGAGACAGAGCATATTTGGTATCAAAAAAGAGAGATACAGGCTCTCAATCCTGACTTCCTACTTCTCGCAGGATTGGGCTATTATGGAGATTACCCCCCAGATTCCTATCCGGAGGATTGGGAATATTGGCTCAGGGATGAAGCCGGAAACAGAATTCAAGACATCCCCTTTAAAGAATTTTTAATAGACTATACCCTGCCGGGTGCGGAAGATCATTTCGTCAAAATGGCGGTTTCGGTAAAGGCGTGTGGTATCTTCGACGGTATTTTCATGGATCTGTGGAGTGAAAGAGCAGAAGCTGCACCGGGGCCGGACGGAATAGCACATCTGTATCACGGCAATCGTGTGGAGGCACTCGTTTCACTGGTAAAGCGTATCCGTGAAGCCGTCGGAGACGATTTCCTCATTGTTGTCAATACGCGCACTGAGAAAATTCCACGTTCCGCACCGTATGTCAATGGTGCGTACATGGAAACGTGGGGGGAAACGCGGGGTAAGTATCCACGCAAAAGGATACTGGAAATTGAGAATGCTTTATCGTGGTATGAAGAAAACCTCAGATACCCGCAAGTCAACAATTTAGAGATTGGGAAAAATCCAAGCGAACCGTGGGACTCTCCAGACAACCTCCGATTGGCACGAGTCACCACAACGCTCGTTCTGACGCATTCTAATGGCGCCATTAGTATTACCGGGAAACAACAGAATCCTGGTGCGAGGTACTGGTATTCGTTTTGGGATGCGCCTCTCGGTCGTTCGATCGGGGGCGACGAAACCAAAGGCGTTCTCTATGAGACCCCCAAAGGTGAAGAAATCGAGGGACTCTTCATCCGAGAGTTCACCAATGGCTATGCGGTGTATAATCGGTCTGGTAAGGAACAAGAAATCGAACTTCCGCAGGCGGTTTCTGGCTGGGCAAGCGGTGTAGAGAATCAACGCCGGCATACGTTGGCAGATTTGGATGGTGAGATCTATTTGAAGGCGGAATCGGGGTTAGAAACCCCTCCTACAGTGGATGTCAATGGTGATGGTGTTGTCAATATTCAGGATCTTGTATTAGTTGCGAATGCTTTTGGTAAAGCGGAACCGGATCTTAATGGTGATGGCGTTGTGAATATTCAGGATTTGGTGATTGTGGCAAATGCGTTCGGGTAGTAAATAGACATTGTCATTTCAATTTTGAGATGATATAATAGTTAGCGTTGTGATGGAAGTACCTGCACCGTTCAGTGTAGATGAAGAAGACTTGGATAACAATAGCGCACTACTGTGCAGATCACACAGTCTATGCATATCAGAAACCAAGAAAAACTGACCGAATTTGCCCAGAGACATCCGAATACTCGATCAGCACTGAACAGATGGCGTGAATTGATGGAGCGAGAAAGTTTTGGTTCAATCGTTGCGTTGCGCGAAAAATTCCCGCACGCTGATCTAGTCCAAGTGAATGTGCGAGAAAGGCTGCCGACAGGTTTGTACATTACGGCCAAGAGAACTTGGACAGCTTTCAACATTGGCGGCAACAAAGCTCGTCTTCTGGTATCTATGCAGTATCAATTCCAGCGTGCCACTATTCGCAAAGTGTTCACACACGCGGAATATGATGCTTGGAACAAACGGAGATAGGAAATAATGTTAACCGATATACAAACTACCCAAAATGTATTATCTCTACTAGCACCTTTCGTCCCCGTGGAGCCGGATATGCCGGCACCCCAAAAGCAAGATCCCTTTGTAACACAACAGTCTCTACTTCAGAAAACTGTGAAGACTGCTCCTTATCCAGAAAGTGACTATCGTTGGCTCGCCAGTGTACTGGAATTATTGATCGATATCGGGAATCGGGACGAAGCCCTCAGTTTCAATATAATATCAAGGAGCGACTACCGACAACTTTCACCCTTACTTGAAGAATTGGTTGACGCAGTCGGTGAAAATGTACAGCATCCTGCTACCTCCCTGATGATGCTCGTTGGGTTTCTCGTTGAAAGGTATGAGAAAGAAAACGTTCCAAAGTTATCAGATCCCCCTACAGAGCCGGTGGAGGAAGCAGACGGAACAGAAGAAGCATCGGTCGAATGGAACGACGAATGGGAGAGATTAGATATAAGAGACCTCACCCCAGAAGAGATGCATGAACTGGAAAAAAACCATCCGCCGGCTGCGATCTTAGAATG
>JAPPDN010000275.1 GCA_028824575.1 Candidatus Poribacteria bacterium
CTCTATCAGCACCGAAGTCGTGCGGCGTATTGGGATGGCAGGAATGATCTCGGTGAACCTGTAGCAAGTGGTATCTATCTCTACACACTAACAGTCGGGAATTTCACTTGCACTCGGAAAATGTTAATAAGGAAGTGACCGCGTGAAAAAAACGCTGCTTTTAATCATCACTTTAATTTTGAGTGTTGCTCTACTTCTGGTCAATAGTTTCGCCCAAGATTGGACGCGAATAGGACTCCCTGAAGGTGCTAAAGCGCGTCTCGGAAAAGGACAGATAACCGATCTTGCGTTTTCTCCAGATGGTGCTTGGTTCGCCGTGGCAAGTTCAGTCGGGGTGTGGATCCACGATGCACATACCTACCAAGAATTCACACTCCTCACTGGGCACGCAGACCGTGTTAATACCGTTGCATTCTCGCCCGATGGTGCAACACTTGCGAGTGGAGGTTCAGACAACACTATTCGGTTGTGGGATGTTCGCACAGGCGACATTCGGCGGACGTTACTTGGACACACCCGGGCTGTTACTGCCGTAGCATTTTCGCCAGACGGGCGCACACTTGTGAGCGCGGGGGACGATGAGATAATTCGGTTGTGGAATCCATACACCGGACAACTTCGACGAATTATCACAAAGTACACATATAACATTGAGAAGATAGTGTTTTCTCCAGATGGCAATACCTTTGCTACGAGTGGTGAGAGTCGTAGCCACACCATCCGGTTGTGGGATTTTCAGACTGGAGAACCGCGAGATACACTTAGCGGGCGTGCCGTAGCATTTTCCCCAGATCAGAAAATGATCGCAAGTGCTGGCGATTGGAAGAATGAGACAATTCGATTGTGGGATTTTCAGACTGGGGAACTTCGAGATACATTCGGTTCTGGTGGATCGGTACTTTCCATTGCGTTTTCTCCGGACGGAAATACACTTGTCACCGGAAATTCACAGAGCATCCAACTCTGGGATCCGCACACTGGAAACCTCCGTGAAACGCTCACCGGAAATGGTAATTTCGTCGCGTTTTCTCCAGATGGCAGGACGCTTGCAAGCGGAAAATGGCGCAGCGTTCAATTTTGGAATTCACACACCGGGCAGCGTCTAAAGACGCTCACTGGGTTTACGGATGAGATGAGAACAGTATCCTTTTCTCCCGATGGTGCGCTGCTCGCAAGTGGGGATGATAATGACACGATCAACTTGTGGGATCCAGAAACAGGACAGCATCTAAATGTGCTTACTGGGCATACAGCAGGAATTAATTCTATTGCCTTTTCGCCTGATGGGAGTATGCTCGCGAGCGGGAGTAGTGATGACACAATCTGCCTATGGGATCTGAATACCGGAAAGTGCGTAAATACACTTACAGATCATACGGATGCTGTCCTTGCTGTCGCCTTTTCGCCTGATGGGAAAATGCTTGCCAGTGGTGGTAGTGATTATACGGTCCGTTTATGGGATGTACGCACTGGTCAGTTACAGGAAACGTTTCGCAATAACGGACGTTGGACCTTTGACATAGCGTTCTCACCCGATGGAAAAACGCTCGCCAGTGGCGGTTTAGACGGTATCTGGTTAAGAGACACACATAGCGGTGAACATTTACATACGCTCACATGGTATAGAGGTTCCAGCAGAGCCTTCGCCTTTTCTCCTGATGGTAGCATCCTCGTCAGTGGTGGTAGTGCAACGCTTCAGTTGTGGGATGCACACACCGGAAAACGCCTAAAACTCATCACCGGACATATCGGCGCGCGGATAGTTAACGCGCTTGCATTTTCACCCAATGGTAGTACTTTAGCAAGTGCAAGTTGGAATTGGGATCGACGTTCTCCAGTTTATTTATGGGATGTCCGTACCGGCGAGAACCGAGGCACGCGCAATGGACATATAGGGGATGTTAATGCGGTAGCATTCTCACCCGATGGCACAACGTTGGCGAGTGCAAGTTCAGACGGATCAATCCTTCTGTGGCATGTCACACCGGATGCTGAGATCAAACCTCGCGTTCACATTACTCCCGCATTGGTGGAGTCGTCTATAGTTGGTGAACAGTTCACTCTTAACGTTAACATTATGGGTGGTAAGGATGTCGTTGGTTATCAACTCACAATAGACTTCGATGCAACTGCCCTGCGGTTTGTTTCCAGTACCAATGGAGATTACTTGCCTGGTGATGCGTTTGTTGTTTCTCCCAGTGTCAATATGAATAGCGTGTCAGTTGTTGCGACTTCTCTCACAGGAGGTAATACAGGCAATGGCACCTTGACAACCTTCACCTATGAAGCCATCGACACTAAACCTTCTACTGTAGCGTTATCTGAGGTAAGCATCGTAAACAGTGATGGTGAACGTTTGGATTTTACCATTGAGGGGCCTTGCGTAATTAAACCCCTCAAAATACCGACAGATGTCAACGGTGATGGCAGCGTCAATATTGCCGATCTAACGTTCGTTGCTGCTCGCCTTGGGGATGCGGGAAAAGGAGATGCAGCTGATGTTAACAGCGATGGTGTTGTCAATATCCTTGACCTTGTCGCGGTTGCAGGAGCAATGGAGTAAAACCCCTTGTTGCAATAGAAATGGATTTTGGTGTTGACCGTCCATGGAATCCATTGTAAACTCTATTCTATACATACGTACCAATTCTGCTAAATCAACAAAAGGGATAGCCATGGAAAAACGAATTCTTGGGCGAACAGGGCTTGAAGTGAGTGTCTTAGGAATGGGCGGACTCTTTGTCTCAACGGCTGGCGGCAGGAACCGCGCTGACGGACATAACGCTATCCGACGTGCTTTGGAACTCGGTGTTAACTACGTTGATACCGCACCGAGCTACGGGAACAGTGAAGAGGTCGTTGGTGAAGCTTTAGATGGCGTGCTGCAAACGCACTATCTTTCCACGAAAATTGGTGGCAGACCACAACCCTTCGATCCAAAGGATAAACAACTTTTGCGTCGGTCGGTTGAAGAGAGTTTACGCTTGCTGAAAAGGGATACTATTGATATTTTGATGGTGCATGAACCCGATCGCCCCGGACAATATGATTGGTGGACAAGCCACGAGACATTTGATGGACCCGTCTGTGAACTATTGGCAGAACTCAAAGCGGAAGGAATTGTCCGTTTCACAGGATTGGGCGGCACAACCGCACACCAATTACCGGCAATCATGGCAACAGGGGTCTACGATGTGGTGCTGGCAGCGCAGAATTATAGTCTACTCTGGCGTGAAGCGGCAATCTCAATCTTTCCAGAAGCCAAACGACAGAATATGGGAATTGTCATCGGTGCTCCCTTACAACAGGGCGCATTGTCCCGCCGCCATGCTGAAGTGGAAACGGGGGCATGGTGGCTCAGCCGCCCGCGACAGGAACAGTTCAAAGCACTCTACCGGTTTTTAGACGAAATAGAACTCTCACTACCAGAGGCAGGCATCCGTATGGCTATATCCAATCCTGATATTTCTACGGTGCTGGTGGGTGCTCGGTCTGTAGAGGAAGTCGAACAGAATGTCCGTGCGGTTAAAGCGGGTCCATTGCCCTCGGAGGTATTAGAACGACTTCAGGAAATCGCGGATATGGTGCCGTTCCGCCCCTTTGAGGAACCCCATAGTTTGGCGTTTGGTAGGGAATACAGGGGGCCAGGACCGGCACGGTGAGATGCAAGAAAAAAGAGGCGCGCTCGGAAAGCGCGCCTCGAGAAAAGAAAGGCAACTGCCAAGCACTATTCGTTGATGTAATCTGATCTTAACTCAAATGTATGCAGCACCCAGCTACCCGCTTGGTTGTCAAGTTCAGCCTCAATCGCCATTATAGTTTCTAATTGTTCATAAGTCTCGATGTCCTCTCGACTCGCAAATTCCAATTCGACGAGCCGGTGCGGAGATTCACCATAATAGTTGTCGTAAGAGGCCGTCGCTTTCAACTGAGGCGGGGCGACGAGTGCTTGAGAAACGGACGCAACCCATTCCAAGTACGCCTGTTTCCCACCAAGTGGATAGTCAATCAGAAGGATACCTTTAATTTCCCAATTGCCTCCCTCGCCTTTTGAGTAGTCGGAACGCTGG
>JAPPDN010000373.1 GCA_028824575.1 Candidatus Poribacteria bacterium
CCTGCACCGATGTCGTGCATGTTTGCTAAGCCGCAAGCGTGTTCTTCACATCCAGAAAATGCGATTTTGAATTTACGACCAAAGTCTTGGGCATCCGGGTGCCCCAAAAGGAATGCGGACAATGCCTTAGAATAGGGTGTTACGTCAAATGTCTCATCTTGGCAGACACCACTGAGAGGGCATGCTGTGACGTTTCGCACGACATTACCACACGCTTCTTTTGTTGTGATGTCAACGCTTGCAAGGCGACGCATCAACTCAGGGGTGTTGTTGATATCCACGTAGTGATATTGCACATCTTGACGGGTGGTAATGTGGATGATATTGTCCGAAAATTCTTCGGCAACATCCGCCAACATTTCAAGTTGCACCGCTGTGAGTCCACCGAATGGGATTTTGACACGGATCATCTGCGATCTATCATCGCGCTGTCCGTAAACCCCGTGCCGAAGTCTGAATTCGGTAAAGAGGGTCTCTTCAACTTGACCGGCTTGGACCCGACCGAGTTGAATCTCATAAATTTCAATTTCGCGGGCAACATCCGGCAGGATTGCCGATGCATCGTAAGCTCCCGCGTATTCAATAGCCATCCTGTACTCCTTATAATAACCTCAATTTCATAGTCTGCGTTAATTAATGTCCGATCGCTTCTATTCAGGCGAAACTTGCAAGCCGATATTGCATAGGATCTCCGAGCAGAAACTCTTTAAATAGTATAGTATACCGTAAAACAGAATAAAAAGCAAGCCTAATTTTCAATGCAAGGTGGGCATCCTATGTAGATGCCCACATTTTGGAAACAGTAGGGATTCGGAAGCAGATCAATCGGCTTTAATGGCAGCCCAGGTCGTTGTGAGCTTACCTGAAGGTTCAACATCAGTTGTTGTTCCTAATCCTTCAGTCATAAGCACTTCAATATCATCACCGCTCAACGCCGTATTGAAGACAGCAACGTCGTCAATGATTGCGCTGAGAAACTCACCCCACTGACCGTGCTGTCCAGTTTCTAAATAGATCCCTATTAAAAAGGGTTTGTCAGTTAAGGGGTTTCTTCCTATGTTTGCGCCATTGACACCAGAACCAATCTCGTCAGCATCGAGATATACGCCGAACCCTTCACCATCCCAAGTAACAGCAACATGATGCCAGTCTGTATCTGGATCCCAAGCGGCATCTACATAATGAAGCGTAGCCGCTGGGTCATGCGTGTGATGTCGGATGATATTCCCATCCCACCAAAATCCAGGTGCCCAATCATCTTTGGTTATAACACCCATGCCACCCCCGGGAACCGCATTTAATTTAAACCAAAGCGCAATCGTGTGCCCGCCGCCAACGTCTAAAGAAGCGTCGTGCGCAATTTCGACGTAATCATCCGAGCCGTCAAGACTCAAAGCACTGCCAAACATGCCATCAACCCATTCCGCGCCACCGTGGATTGTACCGTTATTACCCTTCCCAGAGGAATCTTCGGCGACATCACCACTTCCCTCATTAAAGAGCCATACGCCGACAGCAGTTTCAAAGTCAATTTCAGCGGAACCGACACCTACAAACATCAGGCTCATAACCATGAAATTGATACATAATAGTTTTAATCTTGCAACCGTAGTTTTCATCTTTTATATCTCCTTAATCACTTTCAAAGTGATATTCAGTGAAGTATTAACTGGCTATAGTTTACGGTAAAAAAATCAAAATTGTCAAAACAGATTAAAGTTAAATGTGTTAAATGTCCGTCTCTGGCGCGTCCCCCCAATCTGGAATCGGGAGTAATTCGCCATCTCGTAGCGCGGATTCATGTGCGACCAATCCGGGTGCGCAGTATCGGACGGCTTCCCAAACGTTAACGCGCGGTAATCGCTGACGATTGACAGAATCCACAAATTCGTGTACAAGATAGGCGTGTGAACCGCCATGTCCACCGAGATCCGCCGCGAGTGCTTCAGGAAGATCTTCATGTATTTGTGAAGGCTGGACGATTTCTCTTTCGCGTTTACCTGCCCAAACGCTACCTGCGAGACTCTGCTCGTAACTGCCCTCTGTTCCATAGATACCGCTGACGCGTTCGGATCCAGGATGTCCAATCCGCCGGAACTCACAGATTTGCATCGTCGCGCCGTTGCTCATCGCGAATAGCCCGACCTCATTGGAGAACGGGTTCTTGTGGATGGTATCCGTCCGAAACCAATCGTCGTTTGGATAGACATACCCTTGTGCTGAAACCGATGTCGCGTGCGCCTTCATCACAGAGATCGGGAAACAGGTTGAGTGCGTCGGATAGTACATTGGAATCCCACCCATCTTGTCGCGCCCCCACTGCGTACCCCACCGATTTTTTGCCACATCGTAGAGTCCGTGATCCATATCGTGAAAGTATTCGGCGCGGCAGTGAACAAATTCCCCAAACGCGCCCTCCTCCGCTTTCTGACGACAGAAAACCGCCTCCGGGCGGAAATAACTCGTCTCGCCGTTCATGTAGATCATGCCGGTCCGTTCAACGGTTCTGACAAGTTGTTCACATTCATCCAACGATACAGCAGCCGGAACAGCAGTATACACATGCTTCCCTGATTCCATTGCCTGAATCGCTTGCGGGGCATGTATCCAGTGCTGTGTAATAATCACAAGTGCATCCAAATCCGATTTGCAGATCTCATCAAGACTCGAATACGTTTCGGAAATCTCAAACTGTTTTGCCCATTTCGACAATCTGTCTTCACGCAAATCACAGAGCGCAAGCCGATGCACATCTGGATGCGCTTTATACGATTGGATAAACGACGGTCCGAACATCCCTAAGCCTACCATCCCGACACTGATACTCATCCGCTTTTCTCCTTCAACACTGATAATATAATGATGAAAAAATAGCATGTATTGAGAATACTGTCAAGCATATTTTCAAGATATGTGTTGACAAAACCGTAAACAGTCTTATAATGTAAAGACAAAGCCTGTTTTAGGGTGTCACGAATAAGCGCAAATCTAAATTGCAAGTTTTCCCTAAGGGCAAACCAAACTTCATCTATTGGAAGGAATAATAAAATGGCATTAAAAGTTGGCGTTGTTGGCATGAGTGGCATCGGTAATAACCATGCAAATTGCCACGCGAATGACAACTTAGCGGAACTGGTTGCGGTGTGCGATATTGTAAAAGAGCGTGCGGACAGCGCGGCGGAACGTCTCGGTGTAAAGGCATATTACAAACTCGCTGACATGATTGATGGTGAACCGGATTTGGACATTGTTGATGTCGGCACCGGTGGATATGAAAACGGAAGTTGGCACTATGAACCGACAATGGAGGCTCTTGATAACGGGAAGCACGTCCTCGTTGAGAAACCGATTTCCAATGACATCGGACAGGCACGAGAGATGGTCGCGAAAGCCACGGAAGAAGACCTTTATCTCGGCTGCAATCTGAACCACTATTTCACACCGCCCGCGGAGCAAGCGAAGAAATATATTGACGATGGACATATCGGGGAGCAGGTGTATTGTCTTCACAAAATGGGATTTGCTGGCGGTGAATTCAACTATAGTTATTCAAACGCCCCACGTTCTGATGGGTTTCCCTACTTCCATGTGAAAGCCTTTCTGGCACACCCGTTCAGTGTGATGCGCCACTTCTGCGGTGATGTGACACACGTTCAAGCCTTTATGAATCGTCCTCATTTTAGACGCGGTGCTGGAGATGTGATGGTCTCCATTAACAGCATACACCTTCGTTTTGAGAACGGGTGTATCGGTTACTTGTTGAGCCAACGTGGTGATGCTACGTTCGGTCTCGGTGGCTGGTGGAGCGTCGAACTTGCAGGCACACGTGGCACCTTCTGCATTGAAAACTGTATCGAGAAGGTCACCTATTGGCCTTCCCCGGGTGCCCCTGATTTCTCTGGTGACCCCGTTGTCACCGAATCCGGCATCAACGACTTCGGTCAGACGTTCCCGTTGCGGATTCACGCGTTCTTAGAGGATCTCACAAACGGTGTACCGAAAGAGCAGCTGCGTGCCTCCGGTAGAGATGCGCTTGCCACGCTTGAATACACTTGGGC
>JAPPDN010000330.1 GCA_028824575.1 Candidatus Poribacteria bacterium
AATAAAAAGGTGGCAACTTGCATTAGATCTACAGTTTCTATGAAAGATGTAATCTATGACAATCAGGAATATCCTTTTTGATTTAGACGATACACTTATTGTAGAAGGTGCCGCTGCAGACGCAGCCTTTCTGGCAACGTGTGAGCATGCACATGAGAAGTACAATATTGACCCAGAGGCACTTCACCAATCAATCCGATACCATGCACGCGAATTATGGCGTGCATCAGCAACCATTACCTATTGCCGTGCTATTGGTATCAGTTCATGGGAGGGACTATGGGCGCGTTTTCTCGGTAACGACCCGAATCTAAAACGTCTTCGTACATGGGCTCCTACCTATAGACATGCAGCATGGTTCCGTGCCCTTGCTGACCACAGTGTGAGCGATTTGTCCCTTGCTGAAGAATTGTCTGCTACCTTTCTGTTGGAACGGCGTACGCGGCATACACTCTTTTCCGATGTTGAAGACAGTCTAACAAACCTTCGCCGGATATACCAATTAGCACTCATCACCAATGGTGTGCCCGACCTACAGCGTGAGAAGATTCAAGGTGCTAATTTGGCACAATACTTTGACACAATCCTAATTTCAGGAGAAGTAGGTATCGGAAAACCGGATTGCCGAATCTTCAGGATGGCACTTGACGCGCTCGCTGCTTCGCCATCCGAAACGGTGATGGTTGGCGACAGTTTAACACGGGACATCTTGGGCGCACAACAGACTGGACTCAAAGGAATTTGGCTGAACCGCTCAGGGAATGATACGGCGGGTCAAGTTACGGCGGATGTTCAGATTACAAACCTGAGCCAGATGGTTCAACTACTCCCGACTTTAACCGATTGAAATATAAAACTGAATTATGAAATTTAATGTTGGAGAAGAAAATGAAACATATCTACCACAAAGAAGATGCCGAAGTTGTCCGCGTTGAAGGTGAGGCACCGCGAACACTCTACACGCTCATCCAACCAAATACCGCGAATACTGAGCATTTCGCAATGGGATTAGAGGAGATTGATCCAAATAGCGAAATTCCGATCCATTCCCATAGCGAAGCCGAAGAGATTATTTTCGTCTACGGTGGACAAGGAAAAGCCTTCGTCGGTGATGAAGTCGCTGATCTGAAACCCGGCACAGTTATCTATCTCCCACCGAATGTTGAACACCGATTTGTCAACACAGGCGACGAGCCGCTCTGGATTACGTGGACGCTCTCACCCCCTGGTTTTGAGAAGCAAATCCGTAAAGTCGCAGACGGTTCCGCCGGGATGGAAGTGTTTAGTGAATCTCAGTAAAATCGCCTTTGCATAAATAGGACTTACGTATTTTCTCTTAAAGTCCCCCTGATAAGGGGGATTTAGGGGGTTAAAAATACCGAAATTACCGCTTTTTGCGTCTAAATGTCCAATATTTGCTCAATGTACGTAAGTCCTGGTAAAATTATGCACCTTTTTTGCCCTTAAAGTGTGTCACTATAAGTAAACCCACAAATATTAAAATCGTTATCTATTTTGGGAAATCGATTTAAAAGTCTCAAAAATTTTTAGGCTTTCCAACGCCAACATTTCCTCAAGGAGATTTTTATGTTCAGACGAAAAAATTGCTTAATCGTCGCGTGTGTGCTTTATCTACTATCCTGCACGCTCTACTATCCTGCAATCACCTCTGCCCAAGACGAAAAGGTTGTCGAACGCTACAAATTAATGCTCAGTCGTAACCCAAAAGAGGGAAGTACGTTCGATCGCCTCTACCAGTTCTATCTTGAAGGTGATGGCTTAGATGCTATGGTTGCCGATTATCAGGCAGAAGCAGAAGCCAAACCCAACGATTCAAACCTCCAGCTGATCTTGGGACACATTCACAAACGTCTCGGTAAGGACATCGAGACACTTACCGCGTATCAACGTGCCGTTGAACTCGCACCAAACAACTATTATCCCCATTTCGCCTTGGGACAGATGTACGCAACCCTGCGTCGGCATGAAGACGCGATTCACGAATTGACAAAAGCAGCAGAACTATCAGAAGAGACACAGACCGCATCTCCTGAAGAATTGATGACGATTTACAAGGCACTCGGACGCGCCTATTTCAGCCGAGACCGCGTAGACCAAGCAATTTCGGCGTGGACAAAAATCTCTGAACTTGATCCAGAAAACATCTTTTCTCGCATTGAACTCGCTGACCTTTTCCGAGAACAACAACTCTACGAGCAAGCCATCGCGCAACATGAAGCGATTATCGCACTTAAAACCGACGATCCATATCGCGTCTGCTTGAGTCGTCGCGAAATCGGGAATATACACGAGGAAAAGAGTGATTACGAGGCAGCCATTCAAACCTACGAAGCCGCTTTGGCGTTGACGGCACCCGGAAACTGGCTCCGTAAGGATCTTCAACACCGTATTATTGGTATTTATGCCGCTGACGGAAACTGGGAAGGCTTAATCACACACTATAAAGAAAAATTGGAAAATACACCAAACGATCCAGAATTAATCGGTTTGCTCGCCGAGGCATATATTGAAAATCAGCAGTTGGATGAAGGCATCGCTGCCTATCAAAAGGCACTTGAACTTGCACCGACAGACACTGCGCTACGTTTGAACCTAATCGCTGCACTCCGCAACGCTGAAAAGTTTCAGGAAGCGGCGGCTGCCTACGAATCCCTCAGCGAGCAACAACCCGACGATTTTGGCATCTACCGCGAACTCGGCGAGTTGTATTTACAATTAGATGACGAAGATAAAGCAAGAACAACCTATCAACGGATGCTCGAACGCGATCCCGATAACGCAAGCACACACCTTATTCTTGCCGAGATTTACGCCAATCATGAATGGACAGATGATGCTATTGCTGCCTATCAAAAGGCAATTTCACTGGCACCCGGCAACCTTGATTACATCGAATATTTCGGCGAATTTTACTTCCGAGAAGGGGATCGTGCGAAAACTTTGGAAACCTGGAACCGGATGGTTGCTGGTGATAAGGCAGTCGCCGAAAATTATGACCGTCTCGCGAAACTCCTTGATAGCAAAGCACGGGTCCTAAACAGCGGCACCGAAGCTATCGCTGCAAGCCGAAAAGCCGCTGAGTTGGCACCCGATGTATACCGTTATCGTGAGGCATTGGCGAAGCGACTTGTGGAGAACAGAGATTATGACGAAGCACTAACGGAATACACTGAAGCCGCGAAACTCGCACCGAACGAATTTTTCGCTGAACAGATGGATAACCAACGCATCGAAATTTATCGGCGACAAGGGACGCTTGTTGAAAAAATTGGTGCACTGGAAACGGCACTTGAAAAACCAGACATTGCGGCTGCGGATGCTTTCAACCAATACAAGCAGCTCGCTAAGATGTACCTCAAACTCGGCAATACCACCTATGCACTCGAAGTCCTTATGAAGGCGAAGGCTCTTGAATCCAATGACGTCCTTGTTAACCGTTGGATCGCGGAAGTATACACTTTGCAGGGACGGCGTGACGATGCCAACGCTATCTATACCCACCTGATTGAAGTTGACAGCGCAAATGCCCGCGAATACTATACAAACATCGCGCGTTCCTATCTCGAAGTGATGGATTTTGATGCCGCTACGGATGCAGCGAAGCAAGCAATTGCCCACAGCCCACGCAACCCTGAAGGGCATCAGATGCTCGCACTCATCGCGAAGCAGGCGGGAAACTACCAGACGGCTATTGATAGCTTCAAGCAGGCGATTCGACTTCGACCGGAATCTACTAACATCCGTTCCGAACTTGCTGAAATTTATAAACTTTCAGGAAACCCCCGACAGGCACTTGCACAGTACTGGCGGTGTTGGGAATTGAGTGGAAGCATCAGTGATAAGCTCGCTTTTGTCAAACCGCTTTCTGAGGTATATTACGACTTGGGACGACGCGGCGAGTTGGAAGAAAGATTGAAACAGATGGCGAAAACCAACACATCTGATGTAGGTTCCGTCGTCGCATTGGCGAACCTCTATCAGATGGAGGGCGACTTGCCTAACGCACATTTCCAGCTGGCGCGCGCTTTAGATCG